>JAKPIR010000361.1 GCA_029549705.1 Pseudomonadota bacterium
TTGCGATTGTTTCAGGCTTATATGAGCTTTTTCCTGAAAACGCGCCTATTCAAGCCTCGCTTGCGGGCGTGCATCAAGCCTTAGAAACAGGCGGCTACTTAGTTTATACCAATCAACCGTGGCATCCTCAATTAGAGTTAATTGCTCGCACATTGACCAGCCATCGTCAAAATAAAGCATGGATTATGCGCCGCCGCACCCAGCGTGAAATGGATCAACTTGTAGCAAATGCGGGATTTGAAAAGTTGGACCAGTGGAGCGATACTTGGGGGATTTTTAGTGTTTCATTAGCGAAAAAGCATGCTTAAAAAACGCCTACCCGTGTTTAAAAATCTCTCGAGAAAAAATAATGCCTCTGGAAGCCTTTATTTACAAGGCGTCCAGAGGCATTAAAAAGGTTTGTATGGGAATAGGCAAGAAAATGCCTAATTTTTGTGCAGGTGAAATTGTGCCAATACAAAAAATGTAGCATGCGATGATGCTTTCTAAATGCGAGCGGTCGCTTTAGGATTTAGCATATCAACAAAATGATGAAACAAAAAAAACAACCTTCAATTCTTTGGCAGCGCGGCGCGCTTTGGTTAGCGTTTCTTGGGCCATTTTTCTTTTTGGGTTATGGCTGGTTAAACCATTTAACTAGTACCCGTGCAGATGTCGGCGTAATGGTGCAAGATTGGGAACGTGCAATCCCCTTTGTGCCGTGGATGATGTTGCCTTATATGTCGATTGATGCGTTTTACGCGGTATCACTGTTTTTGTTTCGCAAACGTAGTGCGCTAGATAGACATGCGTTTAGATTATTGCTTGCTACGGTTATTTCGCTCATCGGATTTTGGCTTTATCCGCTGCAATTTTCATTTGTTGTGCCCAAAGCGGAAGGCTTTAACGGCTTTTTACAGACGGTGTTATTGGGGTTTGATAAACCTTATAACCAGGCGCCATCGTTGCATATTAGTTTGCTGATAGTGCTGTGGGTGGCGTATGCAAAACGCCTGCAAGGCTTTTGGCGAATGGCCTTACATGGCTGGTTTTTTGCCATTGCTGCTTCGGTGTTATTAGTGTATCAGCACCATTTTATTGATGTGTGGACAGGGGCTTTGGCAGGAGTGGCGTGCTTGTATTTTATTCCTGATAGGCCATTTTTTTGGTACAAAAAAATACCCAGTCACTGCACGATTATTTTAGCTTGGCGGTATGCAATAGGTGCAGCTTTGGGGTTTGTTGCTGGGCTATATTTAAAGCCATATTCCAGCTTAATAACACTACTACTCGTTTGGATAGCAATCGCGCTGGCATTAGTTGCAGCAGCTTATATTGGGTTTGAAAAACAAGTGTTTCAGCGCCACAAAGGCTTTATACGCTGGCCTGCACGCATAATGCTGGCGCCTTATTTATTGGGTAGTTGGTTGAGTTATTGTTTATATACACGTAAAAATAGGCAGCCAGTAGAAGTTAAAAATGGGGTGTGGCTGGGTCCTTTTCCAGATAAACATATGTGCCAAATGGGTTGGGGGCGGTGTTAGATATGACTAACGAATTTGCCACAACACCCATCAAAAAAATTGCCTTACACAATTTTTTGCCAGTGATGGATTTAACGCCTGCTCCTCCAAAAATGTTGGTAAAAGCGGTACGTTGGATTGAAACTGCGCATCAAGAACTGCGCTATAAAGGCAGCGATAATGCTATTTTGGTGCATTGCGCGCTGGGTCTATCACGTAGCGCCAGTGTTGTCGTCTGTTGGCTTGTGTGGCGAAAACATGCGGCAAGTGTGCAAGCTGCCATTGCTTATGTGAAAACCTTGCGGCCAGGCTTGGTGTTAAGTACTATACATATTCAAAATATTCAGTATGCCTTATCAATTTTGGATGAGTCCTGTAGCAAAGATGACGACAATTTCAACCCCTGAAACGCTAAATCCAACAAAAACGCACACACAGTTAAGTGTGACGATTTCCGTGTTAAACGCATTCAAATTATTAGAGTGGATTGCGCTTGCCTGCACGCTGCTGGCTTTTGCAAGCATGATGTTGACAGGCACTGGGTATTTAAAACTACTGGGTTTTTTGGTGGTAACCCTTGGGGTGGCGGTGTTTTATTTTGCGTTTAGGTTGCGTGTGGATGTTGCACTTTTTAAAGATTGGCAACATTTGGATGTTGGTGCGCTAGATGATGCGCTATTGAAAATAAATCCACAGTTTCAAGTAGGCCGCACCTTAGAGGCACGGTTGGCGGCGAGCCGCGAGCTTTTTCATTATGGCTTTTATTTGTTGCTGCTACAACTGTGTGCTTTAACCGTGCTTGCTTGGCTGTATGAACCCATTGTATTCGTTTTTTAGTGTCAACTTTATTCAATTGAATGCGTTTTGGTAAGTGTAAGGCTATTTTTGAAAGGATTAAATCATGAAAATTTTACGCACAGCTTTAACAGCTTTAGTGATTGTTGCCGCATCGGCGTCAACGGCTTATGCACGCGATTCATACAGTGTCGGCATTAGTGTTGGTAGTTATGGCTATCCAGCGCCGATAGGTTATTCTTCAAATTATTCGCTCGGCTATTCCAATTATCCGAATGTGGTGTATTACGGTGCGCCAGTGGTTTATCATCAGCCAGTCGTGCGCTATGTACCCATCAATGCTTACGGTCATGGAAACTATTATGGTGACCGCAATCACCGCGGCTACGGTCATCATGGGCATCGTGGGCATGAAAGAAGTTACCAGAACCGCGGCCACGACGGCGGTCATCATCACCGCTAATCTGCGTCATTTGCTCGATATTCGCCTTTAGGTGAATGTCGAGTTAGTTTGCTTTAGTCTTTCGATAAGCCCAATCATCATGGCGATGCTGGCTTGCTCGCGAATAGTTTGGCGATTCCCGTCAAAGTGTTTGGTAATGGTTTGCGCTGGAAAATTATTGCCCGCCCAAGCAAAACAGACCGTCCCCACAGGTTTTTCAGCGCTTCCGCCATCAGGGCCGGCAATGCCCGTGATACTCCCTGCGATTTGTGCTTGGCTGTGTTTAAGCGCGCCGACTGCCATTTCAAACGCAGTTTGCTCGCTGACCGCCCCAAATTGATTCAAAGTAAGCGCCGACACGCCCAGCATTTCAATTTTGGCGGCGTTGCTATAGGTAATAAAAGCGCGATCAAACCAAGCAGAACTGCCAGCAATACGCGTGATTGCTTCTGCTACCATGCCCCCCGTACAAGATTCTGCAAGCGCCAACGACAAATCGTTCGCTTTGAGCTTTGCGCCTAATTCGGCCGCTAGTGTTTCGAGATTAGCCACAACACCATCACCTGCATGCAAAGGATTGCGTAAATCGCTGCCAGAATGTCGTCAAACATCACGCCAAAGCCATTTTTAAATTGTGCGTCGCATTGTTTGATGGGAAAAGGTTTCCAAATGTCAAATAGACGAAACAATACAAAAGCCAAAATCCAAAAAGCCCAATGGCGCGGCGTAAAGGTCAGCACCAGCATCATAGCGACAATTTCATCCCACACTATACTGCCGTGATCAGCCACCCCTAACGACTGATTGGTTTTACTGCAAAAATAAATGCCAATTCCAAAGAGCAACGTCACAATCGCAAATCGGTAACCTAGCGAGAAGTCACGAATTAACCAATAGAGTGGAAAAGCCACCAACGTACCCGCCGTGCCAGGGGCTTTTGGCGCTAATCCACTGCCAAACCCAAGCGCAAAGAAATGTGCAAGATGGGTATGCAAAAATTTAAAATCGGGTTGTGTGCGGATGGCGTTAGTCAAAATGGTCAAAGCCTTTTTTTGCAATATGGATGGTCTGCTGTTGATATTCAACAATGATAGGTGATTGTTTTTCAAGTGATTGTTGGCATGTTTCGCCGATTCTTATGAGCGGCAAATCGAGTGTATGGCTTAATTGTACTATTTTTTCGCGGTTAGGTTTTGCCGTGGTAAAGCATAATTCATAATCGTCGCCGCCAGCCAATAGATACTGCTGAAAAGCAGGCTGCTGCAAATGGTGATGAATAACATCCAGACATGGAATCCATGCCAAATTTATACGGGCGTTTAAATGAGAGGCTTCTAAAATATGGCCCAAATCAGCCAACAATCCATCGGAAATATCAATACAGCTGTTGGCGATACTGCGTAACGCCAAACCCAACGCTACCCTCGGTTGCGGTGTGTGTAAAGCCGCTAAACTCATTTGCAGGTCGCGGTCTGTA
>JAKPIR010000370.1 GCA_029549705.1 Pseudomonadota bacterium
GGTTTAATGCTATTGGGAATGATTTCTGCATTAAATTCATTTAATAGCGCCTTTACAAAATCATCTTCATGAATGGCTGATTCTGCGTTGCTTTGCGAAATGGCTTTTTCTTCTGCCACTTGCTTGGCGGGGGTTTGGACATGATTTTCGACACTGAATTCCAAGCGGATTTTTCTGCCAAAATATTGTTCAAGCGCTAAACTTAGCTTATCTTTATACATGGGGCTTAAGAGCGCTTTATCTTTGTCCTGAATGGCAAACCGCAGCGTGTGTTCATCATGGCTCAATAACGCGCTGTTGAGGGCCAGATTACGCGCTAGACCCAATTTGAGCTTATCGATAAGGCCGCGCCAGTTGCCGTCAAATGCAGTTGTCTCTTGAGCGATGGCATTGCCAGTAAAAGGTTCTGCCGGCAGGACGGCTTCTGAAATTAGTGGGGCTACTTCTGCTTCTGAAACTGACGGCTTGTCTGTTACTGGTGTTGTTTTGATTGCAGAGGGCGTTTGTGGTCTCGTTTGCGTTTTTTGCGTGCTGTTTTCATTAGGTGTAAACGCCAGCATACGCATCAGACTCATGGTAAATCCAGCAAACTCATCCGGCGCCAAACCGATATCGCGCCGACCTAAAATGGCAATCTGATAATATAACTGCAGGGTTTCGGCCGGCAATTGTTGTGCTAAGTCCAATAATTGAGCACGCTCAGGCAAGTCATCGGCTACGCTATCGGGCACCGTTTGCGCGATGCTGATTTGGTGGAGGAGCTGCGCCAAATCATTGAGCGCCGCATCAAATGAAATACTGCGTTCTTCCATGCGTTTGGCTTGCTCGATGAGGCTTTTGCCATCTTGGGCGATAAGTGCGCTCAAAATTTGATATAAATAGCTCTGGTCAACTGCACCCAGCATGGCGCGCACTTCTGTTTCATTCACGGTTTGGCTGCCATAAGCAATGGCTTGGTCGGACAGCGATAAAGCGTCACGCATACTGCCATTGGCGGCACGTGCAATTAAATGCAGTGCCGTGGCTTCATAGGGGATATTTTCTTGCGCAAGAATGTGTTGCAGGTGCCCAATAATCGACGTGCCAGCCATCTGCCGTAAATTAAATTGCAAACAGCGTGAAAGCACAGTGACAGGCACTTTTTGTGGGTCGGTGGTGGCAAGAATGAATTTAACGTGTGCAGGCGGCTCTTCCAGCGTCTTTAACATCGCGTTAAACGCGCTTTTAGACAACATATGCACTTCATCGATGATATACACTTTAAAGCGGCCAGAAGTGGGTGCGTATTGTGCGTTATCCAGCAAGTCGCGCATGGCATCCACTTGTGTGTTACTGGCCGCATCCACTTCAATGAGGTCTACATAGCGACCTCTGTCAATTTCAGTGCAGGTGTTGCATACGCCGCATGGCGTTGCCGTGATGCCGGTTTCACAATTGAGTGATTTGGCTAAAATGCGGGCAAGCGTGGTTTTACCCACGCCGCGTGTGCCGGTGAATAAATAGGCATGATGCAGGCGATTTTGCGTGAGTGCGTTGGTTAGTGCGCGTACAACATGGTCCTGGCCCACCAGAGTTTCAAACGATTTTGGCCGCCATTTACGCGCCAGAACTTGGTAGCTCATAGGTAAAAATGCTTATTTAACATGAGTGAAACTTTAGCCTAAAAGTGCGGCAACGTCTCTATTTTTATGCATATAAATGCGGCTGTTTTGAAATTGCTTGATTTGAAAAAAGAAGTGGCGAGCCTTAACCCCGGCACTTGCTCAATAGTTGTGGCTGCTTGCTTCCGCACCTGACCAGATTGGCTACTTCACAATGCGAGGAGACCCGCCGAGCGCAATTATACTGTATTTGCTAAAATTGACTATCTATTTTGGTTTACAAATCACAAAAATTAGCTTAGTTTAACTCCGAGCAAAAAACACTGCCCTGTGAGCCTTATAAATAAAGGCTCGCAGGGCAGGTACTAAGGTTTGTAATTTAACGGACTTATTTTTAACCCTATTTGACTAAGCAATTCCACAGCGTTCCACCGGCGGTAAAAGCGCTAATTCTTCATCGGTGTACAAGCGTGCTCGGGTAATAAACGCTAAACCGGAGCCGCAGTCTAGCGAGAATGAGCCGCTGGAACCCGGCACGGCATCCACAATGGTGTGCATGTTTTCAGCAAATGAAAAGTGGCTATCGCTCATATAATAGGTGGCGTCTTTGCATATTTCACCCAACTTGATATCTGCAGCCCCAGGCCTAAATTCATTGGCAGGTAGGCAAAGCGGCACGCTGCCTTCACAGCAGCCACCCGATTGAAAAAACACGATTGGACCATGCTGAGCAATTAACTTTTGAATCAACTCAGTTGCACTGGATGTTGCAGAAACACGTTCAGCCATTTTTATTCTCCAAAAAGAAAGAGGCGAGCTAACTCGCCTCTAGCATAGCTAATTTCTACCTAAAGTTCTAGAACATTAGAAGAAGCCTAGCTTTTTCGGGCTGTAGCTTACCAGCAGGTTTTTGGTTTGTTGGTAATGATCAAGCATCATTTTGTGTGTCTCACGACCAATGCCTGATTCTTTATAACCACCAAAGGCCGCATGCGCAGGGTAGGCATGGTAGCAGTTTGTCCAAACGCGTCCGGCTTTAATGCCACGACCCATGCGATAGGCAACGTTACCATTACGGCTCCAAACGCCTGAACCTAGGCCAAAAATAGTGTCATTGGCAATAGCAAGGGCATCTGCTTCATCTTTAAAGGTGGTCACAGCCAACACGGGGCCAAAAATCTCTTCTTGGAAAACGCGCATTTTGTTGTGGCCTTTTAATAAAGTTGGCTTAACATAATAGCCGCCAGCAAGGGCGCCATCTAACACATTGCGCTCACCACCAATCAACAATTGCGCGCCTTCTTGCTTGCCAATATCCATGTAAGACATGATTTTATTGAGCTGGTCTTCTGAGGCTTGCGCACCAATCATGGTGTTAGGGTCTAGTGGATTGCCTTGCTTAATAGCCGCAACACGCGGTAATACGCGTTCCATGAATTTGTCGTAGACCGACTCTTGAATTAACGCGCGTGATGGACAGGTACAGACCTCACCTTGGTTAAAGGCAAATAGCACCAAACCTTCAATGGCTTTATCAAAGAAGTCATCGTCATATTGTGCAATGTCTTCAAAGAATACGTTGGGTGATTTACCGCCTAATTCTAGTGTTGCCGGAATTAGGTTTGAAGCCGCCGCTTGCGCAATCACGCGACCAGTGGCAGTTGAGCCAGTAAAGGCGATTTTGGCAATACGTTTGCTGTTGGCCAATGGGGCGCCGACTTCACGTCCGTAACCATTGACAATGTTCATCACGCCTGGCGGTAAAATATCTGCAATGACTTCTGTCATGATTAAAATACTGATGGGGGTAAATTCAGCCGGCTTCATCACCACGCAGTTTCCCGCAGCAATTGCAGGGGCGAGTTTCCAAGCCGCCATTAAAATTGGAAAGTTCCAGGGAATAATTTGGCCAATGACACCGAGCGGCTCATGGAAATGATAGGCCACTGTGGTCTCGTCCAACTCACTGAGTGAACCTTCTTGCGCGCGTAAACAGCCTGCAAAGTAGCGGAAATGGTCAATGGCGAGCGGAATGTCCGCATTGATGGTTTCACGAATTGGCTTGCCGTTATCAATGGTTTCGGCCGTTGCGATTAACTCCAGATTTTGTTCGAGGCGATCAGCCACTTTAAGTAGTAAATTTGCGCGCTCAGCAGGCGCAGTTTTACCCCATTTATCTGCCGCCGCGTGGGCAGCATCAAGTGCAAGTTCAACATCTTCAGCACTTGAGCGTGCAGCTTTTGTGTAAGGCTTACCAGTAATTGGCGTGATGACATCAAAATATTCACCTTTAACAGGCGCTACCCATTTTCCACCAATAAAATTATCGTATTTGGCTTTGTAAGGTATTTTTACACCAAGGCCTTTAAGTAACTCTAAACTCATGCTAACTCCTCTAGTTTTTCTGTCGTTAATATAGTAAATCTGCCTGCTAAACCGCATTGGAAAGAAATAATTTTTTATAATTTAAAACTAGCGCAATTGCCCTGTAAGGCTTATAAATACTAGGCTTTTGAACACTAAAGTTTGACCACAACAATAAACCTAATAGCAACGCAAATCAAGCCTATAATGCATATAAGACATAAAACATATTTGTGCTAACGACTAGTGTTTTTAAAGGAACTGTTTTTAAAGTGCCACTCCAGATGCAAAAAGAGCGATGAATGTTATTTTCACATGTTACTCAAGTTATTGACCGCTTGGTTATTCGTATACGATCGTAAAACAAATGCACTTAGTCACTACTGCGCAGAAAAATCATATAATTTACAACATTCTTTTAAAAATTATGTAACAATTGTTTTACAAGTCGGTTCATTACTACGATAGGTCATATGTCAGAAACGCTAGCTGCATCGTCTATATTTACGCGTGACTTTTGGAGCAAGTTTTCCAATCCCACGTCAGCAACATTAAGTAAATCCATCCTGACTTTTTTGGTGATTGCTGAAAGTTTAGTCTGTATCTTTTGGATATTTACACTTTCAGGATTGGGTGAAGGCTACGCATTCATTGCCGCAGTCCCTTATTTTTACTTAGTGGTTTCATATTTCAGTCTTTTCTTATTTTATCGATTTAAGCGTTTTGAATACTTTACTTTCACGCAACTTGTCATGCTGCTTGTTATGCCATTTTTCATGCAATGGGCGATTGGCGGTTTTGCGGCCTCGAGTGGCGTAGCAATCTGGGCTATTCTTTGCCCAGTAGGGGCGTTGATGATATTAGGTACACGTCAATCAACCCCTTGGTTCCTTCTGTTTTTGGGCCTAGCCTTTGTTTCTTGGAAACTTAATCCTTACTTCGCCGGCAATGCCATGCCCATTCCAACGAGTGTGAAAGACACTTTTTTCTTAATGAATATCACTGGTACTGCCTCCATACTCTATGGCGTACTGCGCTATTTTCAGGCACAAAAAGAACGTGTAATGCATTCACTAGAACTTGAACAAGCACGTTCAGAAAAACTCTTGCTAAATATTTTGCCAGCACCGATTGCAAAACGTCTAAAAGACAATGACATGCGGATTGCAGACCACTATGACTCCGTCACTGTGATGTTTGCAGACCTCATTAATTTTACGCAAATGTCTGAAAAAATGACGCCAAATCAATTGATTGAATTGCTGTCGCAGGTCTTTGTGAAGTTTGATGAGCTTGCAGAAAAATATCAGGTAGAAAAAATTAAAACTATCGGCGACTCTTACATGGTCATTTCTGGTGCGCCAATTGTGTGTGATGATCACGCCGAACGCATTGCCAATATGGCACTGGAAATGCACGCTGTATTAAAAGAAGTTTCACAGGCGAACGGTGTCAATTTAAATATGCGCATTGGAATCAATACCGGCCCAGTGGTCGCAGGCGTCATCGGCAGTGCAAAATTCAGCTACGATTTGTGGGGTGATACAGTCAATATGGCAAGCCGTATGGAAAGCACTGGCTTACTTGGAGAAATTCAAGTGTCAGAAGAAACGCAGCGCCTATTGAACAAAAATTACGAATTTACTGCCAGAAAAGGCGTTGAAGTCAAAGGTAAAGGCATTTTAGATACGTTTATACTTCGTCACCAAAGAAATAATCTATAAAAATGGCTAGCCAAAATTCATCAATTTAATGACTCAGCCTCAGCATATTGCAACGATATGTTTTATAATGCGTGCGGTTTAGAAATCTTAAATCAGTGTGGCAATTGTATTTAAAGTGTTTTGTCATTCAAAAATCTTTAAATATGCAACTTTGCTTTTAACTTAGCAAGTTTCCAACAATACAATCTCGGAAGGGTGGATGAGCGGTTTAAGTCGCACGCCTGGAAAGCGTGTTTAGGTAAATAACCTAACGCGGGTTCGAATCCCGCCCCTTCCGCCAGTGGTTCATTTCAAATAATATCGTTCAGTATTAAAAGCCAATAATACAAGAAGTAACGCCTTCTATATAAGGTGCGTAGTTTGTCACGATGCCTTTTTCATTCCTAACCTATAGCTATTGGTTAAAGTTGACTTGCCGAAAAATGATGACTTAGAATGAGCTTCTCAAAAGCTTCATTTTAATATAGTTAGGCATTTGCTGGTTTACGCGTTTTTTCCAAGATGATGGCTGAGAGTTCTTCTACGGAGCGGCTGGTTGAGTCCGCCCATGTGATGCCAGCGTTGCGCATTAGGTTTTCAGCTGTGGCAACTTCTTTTTTACAGTTTTCTAGTGATGCGTAAAAGCTACCAGCACGGCGCTCGTTACGCACGGCATGTAAACGTTCTGGTTTGATGGTAAGGCCAAAAATTTTATCAAGGTGCTTGTTAAGCACCGCTGGCAAGGTACCGCGTTCAAAGTCTTCTGGTATAAGCGGGTAGTTGGCGGCTTTAATACCAAACTGCATGGCGAGATAAACGCTGGTAGGTGTTTTACCACATCGTGAGACGCCGATGAGGATGACTTGCGCTTCTTCTAGGCCGGAATTGGTCATGCCGTCATCATGATTGAGCGTAAAATTTACGGCCTCCATGCGGTCGTTATATTTGCTACCCATCACACTATGTGCAATCCCTGCGCCCGTTAGCGGGCTTTGTTTTAGCTCTACACCGAGCGGGTCAATAAACGTATTAAAGAGGTCGATAAAATAGGCGTCTGACTTTTTAATAGCACTGCGTAATTCCATGTTGCCCAAAGACATAATAACGACAGGGCGATTACCATCTTCGACCGCCGCATTCGTAATCGCATCTTGCGCCAGTTTGATTTTATCGAGCGTGTCAGTAAAGGGAAGTCGCACTTGGGTAAAGTTGGTGCTTGGAAAATGCTCCAGCAATTTACCCAAGGCGCCAGCGGTGATGCCGGTACCATCTGAAATGAAAAAAGCGGTACGTTTTTGCATTGCGACTTTTCCTTAATTTAGACGTCTGCGACTATTTTCACTTACTTTTTTGTCAACCGTTGCCATGTGGCGACAACCGTATCAGGATTGAGTGATACTGATTGAATGCCTTCCGCCACCAGCCATTCAGCAAAATCAGGGTGGTCTGATGGCCCCTGACCGCAAATGCCGACATACTTACCTAAGCGGTTACAGGTGCTAATCGCCATTTTCAGCAACACCTTGACGGCATCGTTCCGTTCATCAAAGCCATCTGCCAAAATGCCAGAGTCACGGTCCATGCCTAAGGTGAGTTGGGTCAGATCGTTTGAGCCGATTGAGAAGCCGTCAAAATAATGCAGGAACTGCTCGGCTAATAAGGCATTGGATGGAATTTCGCACATCATGATAAGGCGAAGCCCATTTTGGCCACGCTTTAGGCCATTCGCGGCCATAATTTCTGTTACCGCTTTGGCTTCGTCAATGGTACGTACGAATGGAAGCATCAACTCGACATTAGTTAAGCCCATTTCATCACGTACCTTTTTCATGGCCGCGCACTCCATGGCAAAGCACTCTTTAAAATCTTCAGCCATGTAGCGTGCCGCACCGCGGAAGCCAATCATTGGGTTTTCTTCATCTGGTTCGTAAATTTCACCGCCGACGAGTTTTTTGTACTCATTCGATTTAAAGTCTGAAGTACGCACAATCACTGGTTTTGGGTAGAACGCAGCAGCAATAGTGGCAACACCTTCAGCGACTTTGTCAATATAGAACTGTTTTGGTGTTGCATAGCCGCGTGCGCGATTTTGGATAATGGTTTTAATCGCGGTTGGCATCGCTTCAGCGTTTAAAATCGCTTTCGGGTGAATGCCGACCATATTGTTAATCACGAACTCCAAACGCGCCAACCCTACGCCGTCATTCGGTGTTTTGGCAAAGCCAAAAGCCATATCCGGATTGCCCACGTTCATCATGATTTTGCATGGCGCAGGTGGTAATGCCGCTTGCGCTTGGGTGTTGACATCATATTCAATCGCACCGTGGTACACAAAGCCTGATTCGCCTTCCGCGCAAGAAACGGTGACAATCTCACCCTCACGCAATACATCAGTAGCGTTGACCGCGCCTACAATGGCGGGAATGCCTAGTTCACGCGCAATAATCGCAGCATGGCACGTGCGGCCGCCACGGTTGGTGACTAATGCTGAAGCGCGTTTCATCACAGGCTCCCAGTTTGGATCAGTCATGTCTGCAACCAATACATCGCCTGGTTGTACCAAATGCATTTCAGCAGGGTCAAGCACAATACGCACTGGGCCAACGCCGACTTTTTGCGTGACTGCACGACCTACTACCAGTGGTTTTTCGCTGTGTTTGTTGAGTTTAAATGTCTCGGTGACGTTGTTGAGCGTTTCTTGCGATTTCACCGTTTCAGGACGAGCTTGTAAAATATAGAGTTTGTTATCTACGCCATTTTTACCCCATTCGATATCCATCGGACAGCCGTAGTGCGCTTCAATGGTTGTCGCGTAACGCGCTAATTCCAGCACGTCCGCATCCGATAAAGAGTAACGGTCGCTATCGGCCGCGTCTACATCAATGGTATGTGTACTTTTACCGGCACGGGTAGCATCGCTGAATACCATTTTAATCAGTTTAGAACCCATGGTGCGGCGAACAATAGAAGGTTTGCCTTGAGCCAAGGTTGGTTTATGTACGTAGAATTCATCGGGGTTTACCGCACCTTGCACCACAGTTTCACCCAGACCGTAGCTTGAAGTAATAAATACCACATCTTTAAAGCCTGACTCGGTGTCAATGGTAAACATCACGCCTGCACAGCCAATATCGGATCGCACCATTTGTTGCACGCCTGCTGAAAGCGCAACATCCGCATGCACAAAGCCTTTGTGTACGCGATATGAAATCGCGCGGTCGTTGTATAACGAGGCAAATACTTCTTTAATGGCGTGCAAAATATTATCTAAACCATGAATATTTAAAAATGACTCCTGCTGCCCCGCAAATGAAGCATCCGGCAAATCTTCAGCCGTGGCAGATGAGCGCACTGCAAAAGTTGCACCGTTACCAGATTTTGCTATCAGGATTTCATAGTTTTCAGCAATGGCTTTTTCTAAGGCAGCCGGGAAGGGCGCATCCATAATCCAAGCACGGATTTGTGTACCACATTTCGCTAGTGCTTGCGTATCATCTGCATTAAGATTGTCTAATAACGCATTGATTTTTTTATCTAAACCATTTTGTGCAAGAAACTCTCGATAAGCATCAGCGGTGGTGGCAAAACCTGTTGGCACACGCACACCTTTTGCATTGAGTTGAGAAATCATTTCACCTAATGAAGCATTTTTACCGCCAACAGAAGGCACGTCGCTATTGCGTAGGTTTTCAAATGGAATGACATGGCTGGACATAACTAACCCCTTAAAATTGCGCTTAATGAAACTTACATTTAAATCAAGTTTACTTTGAAAACCAATTTAAAACCTCTATGCAAAACTCAAAAGGGTGGCCCTAGCGGAATTTAAGCATCAGTTTTAAAGTTTATTTGAATTATGGTTTAAACTCTTATGGGTCATTATGCCAAATTAGATAGGTGAAGTCACGCTCAACTTCACATACTTGAATAGCCTATTGAGGCTAACAAATTACTGTATTCAGTTATTATTTAAATTTATTGATAGACTTTGATTTATGTCAACAAAGCAGACTCAAATACGCAGTGTTACCGTACGTGCAAACGCAAGGTTGCATCTTGGTTTTTTTGATTTAAATGGCGAACTTGGTCGCAAGTTTGGTAGCCTTGGCGTGGCGCTTGCCGAGCCTGTTACCCAGTTAACCGCAACTAAAGCGTCAGACATTCACGTGGTGGGTGCAGAGTCGCAACGTGCAGAAACAGTCATCAAGCAACTCATACACGCGCGTCAGTTGCCCTTGTCGTATGGGGCAAGCGTAAATATTCAGCAAGCCATTCCAGCGCATGCAGGGCTCGGTTCCGGCACGCAATTGGCATTGGCGGTGGGGATGGCGTTTAGCGCGCTTTATGATTTAAATTTGACCCCTGTTGAGATTGCCGGCATAACATCGCGTGGTGCACGTTCGGGCATTGGTATCGGCACTTTTTTACATGGTGGCGTCATTGTAGACGGCGGGCGAGGGGATAAAACGCTAATCCCCCCCGTGATTGCACATGCGAATTTTCCGACTGAATGGCGTATTATTTTGATACACGATGCCTCACACCAAGGTTTGTGTGGCAAGCATGAACAACATGCATTTAACCAATTAAAGCCTGCCATGGTCGAAGTTTCAGAAACACTGTGTCGCCATGTGTTGATGCAGGCACTCCCAGCGTTGGCGGAAAAAGATTTGCCAAGCTTTGGACAAGCGATTCGCGCCTTACAGGCTGCTACTGGAGACTATTTTGCGCCAGTGCAAGGTGGCCGATTTGCAAGTGGTAAAGTTTTACAAGTATTGCAGTTTCTTGAAAGCCAAGGAGTGGGTTGCGTTGGGCAAAGTTCATGGGGGCCAACTGGCTTTGCAATGGTTGCCAGTGAAAACCAGGCCAAAATTTTACTAGAAAAATTATCAGTGCAGTTTAGCGCTGAAACGTCACTCACTTTTCAGTGTGTCTGCGGTGAAAATGATGGTGCAAAATTAACTGTTTTAGAGCAGTAAAAAAATTATTTTTTAAGCGTTTTTCATGTGCAACCTTTTTCGATGCTCTGAAAGCCTTGTAAATAAAGGCTATCAGAGGCATATTTTTTTCTCGGACGATATTGCGCCTGTTTTGAGTAAAAAATTATAAAGAATTGATGGTCGGTTTATACCTAAATTTATAGCGATGGTTGATTGTTAAATCGCAGGCAATTCAGTAAGCTACTCACCTAATCTTTGAAAGCCCTTTGATATGGAAAAAGTCTCGATACTACATTTAATAACAGCGGCAAAAAATGCTAGCCCATTTGACGTCAACATGGCATTTGATGCGGGCTTTGACAATATCATGCCTTATACCAATGTGACGTTAAATGAAGTCGCTGGTTTGGTGCAGGATGCGATTTTTTCACGAAGCCCATCGGGTATTAAGCGTGAGGGTATATTTATAGGTGGGCGTGATATTGACCTTGCGATGGACATGTTTGAATCTGCTCAAAAAGCGATGTTTAACCCTTTTGAGGTTTCAGTGTTTGCTGATCCCTCTGGCGCGTTTACCACAGCGGCGGCGATGGTGGCTAAGGTCGAACTTCATCTAAAGCGACATTTTCAAGCGGACTTGCACGGTCAACATGTTGCAGTTTTTGGGGCAACTGGGCCGGTAGGTGGCTGTGCGGCTGTGATTGCAGCTAAACAGGGTGCAAAGGTTGAGTTGGTGGCACACAGAACGCTGGCTGATGTGCAACAAATCGCGCAGCACTTAAATCAACGCTACGGTATTGCTTTGCATGCAGTGGAAGGTGTGTCAGAGGCAAGTAAGCTAGCCATTTTAGCAAAATCAGATATTGCGTTATGTACGGCTGCTGCCGGTGTTCGTGTGATTCAAATTTCACAAATTTCAGCTTCTGCTAATTTAAAAATCATTGCCGATGTCAATGCAGTGGCGCCATCGGGCGCTGAAGGCGTGGAGGCGGGAGCGGATGGCGTGCGCATTGCGGAGACTTCAGTGTTAGGGATTGGTGCACTAGCGATTGGAAACTTAAAATATAAAACGCAGCACCAATTACTTGAATCCATGCTCATTAGGGCGCAAACTAAAAATAAGCCTAATTATTTGGAGTTTATGGCTGCTTTTAACGTGGCCCGCGCGCTGAGTGCCGAAGTTTAGTGCAAATTACTTACGCGCTGGCCCATCCCTAAACTTGATAGTGGCGAGTTTTTCAGCACGCGCCTATGCACAGGCGCTGTTGGACGCTGGCCACCAAGTGGTAACACTGGATGCCTTTGCCGATGCAGATACGGCACGTATTGCGAAACAAGCCTACCAATTTCGCATACACAATTTTCAAGTGGATGTAGAAGATTTTAAACACGTCTTTTTATCACTTGAACTTTCACAATTTGATGGTTTTTTATACGGCAGTTGTTTTGATGCCGTGCCTGAACTGCTGGATTGGGTTGCTTCTAAAATTCAGGTCATCGGTAATACTGCGGCGGTGATGCGTGCCGCAAAAGGGTTGGACTTTTTTAACCGGCTCGACAAGCTTGCGATATGCCACCCTGCTGTGCAAACAGCTTTGCCTACCAATCCATCCCGATGGTTGAGCAAACGGCTTGGCGGTACAGGAGGCCTGCATGTGCGAAACGCCACACATCAGGTGCAATCACCATGCATGATGCAACCATCTGATTATTATCAAGAAAAAGTGGCTGGTATACCTGTCTCCATGTTATTTGTGGCAAATGGTGTAAATGCACAGAGTGTTGGATACAACCTGCAACTATTAGCCTCCCATGAAATCTGGCCTTATCGTTATGGTGGGGCAGTCAGTGCCTATCATTTACCCTCTGTCGCGCAACAAGCTTTTGAGCATGCGGCTCAGCAATTAACACAGCAGCTGGGTTTACGTGGTGTCAATAGTTTAGATGCAATTTTAAACGGTGATAAGCTATGGATTTTAGAGCTTAATCCGCGTTTGAGTGCCACACTTTCGCTGTATCCTAATGCAATCACAGCGCATTTAAAGTCTTGCGCTGGCGAGCTGGTAAATTTGCCGAAAGTGCAGGGTGCTACGGCGCACTACATTCTATATGCAGACCAACCCGTTGAAATTGCCGCGGATTTTATTTGGCCAGATAAAGTGTTTGATATACCGCTGCCACTAAGTGGTGAAGATAGGATAAAAATTGCACAAGATTCACCCATTTGCACGATTGAAGTTAAGGCGGATAATGCTGATTTAGCACTTGCGGCAGTGCAGAAAAGAGCGCTAGCACTGCAGTTACAATTGGGTATATTCAATGAAAAGATTGCGTAAAAGATACAAGTAAGGACTTAAAGAATGGCACAACACCCCAATATTCAACATGTCAGCGTGAATGCATTAGCTGCCCCTTTGCTGCAGAAGTTGATTAAAGGTGCCAAAACTTTTGGTATTGAAGTCACACGGTTAGAGAATGGCTGCACCATTATTGATGCTGGCATTAAGACTGAGGGCAGTATACGCGCAGGCTTGTTGATTGCTGAGATTTGCATGGGCGGCTTGGGCAAAGCAGGCGTTAAAAAGAGTAAACAGTTTGAGCATTGTCCGTTACTGGTGGATGTGCATTCGCAAACGCCGGTGCTGGCTTGCTTAGGGAGTCAGTACGCTGGCTGGGCGCTACAGCATGAAAAGTTTTTTTCGCTGGGAAGCGGTCCTGCACGTGCGCTTGCGCAAAGAGAAGATTTATTTAAGGAATTAAATTATCAGGATATTGCCGAAACGACCGTGCTGGTGCTAGAAACTGAAAAAATCCCTCCGATTGAAGTGATTAATAAAGTTGCACAAGACACACGTGTTAAGGCCAAAAGTCTGACTTTTATACTGACACCCACCAAGAGTTTAGCAGGTACCGTGCAAATTGTCGGTCGCGTGTTGGAGGTGGCATTGCATAAAGCGCATACGATGCATTTTCCGCTTTCGCAAATTATTAGCGGTGCAGGCACTGCGCCCATTCCTCCCGTGAGTGAAGACTTTTTAACCGCGATGGGCCGCACCAATGATGCCATTCTGTTAGGCGGGTATGTGCAGTTACAAGTGAAATGTAACGATGATGAAGCTGAACAATTATCCAAAGATTTGCCAAGCTGTGCTTCAAAAGACTATGGCAGGCCGTTTGCCGAGGTATTCAAAGCGGTGAATATGGATTTTTACCAAATTGATCCATTATTATTTTCACCGGCAAAAGTCAGCATTAAAAATCTCGCCACAGGTAAAACATTTACCGGTGGTGAGTTAAATGAGTCGCTCATCAATAAATCATTTTTTTAAATAAATTAAAAGGTTATAATCCATATTCAATGTTATTTATTGAATAATCAATGGATTCTAATACGCATCAAACACCACTTCAGCAAGTTGTCATTTTTACTGATGAGTTGGCAACACAAGGAGGTTGGCATGGCGAACAACTCAAGTTGGCTTTTGCAGCCTGTGGCGTTTCTTCAACGTTTGCTTCACTCAAAGATTGCCTGCTGGATTTTTCTGAGCTAAAACCAGTTATTCGCATTCCCCAATATGAAGGCGTTCCGCAAGCCGCATTTGTGCGCGGTATTGCAGGTGGTAGCATGCAGCAAATTACTACCAGACTGAATGTGCTACACCTGTTAAAACGCTTGGGAACGTTTGTATATAACGATGCCCACGCCATCGAGCGCACGGTAGATAAAGCCATGACAAGCTTTTTATTGCTGCAAGCTGGTATTCCAACACCGCCAACCTGGGTATGTGAGTCGCGTCAACACGCGCATCAAATCATACAGCAACACCTAAATCACCATCAGCAGATGGTGATTAAACCTTTATTTGGCTCACAAGGGCAGGGTGTGCGATTGTTGAATTCATCTATCCCACTGCCTTTGCCGATGGATAGCTTTGTGGATGGCGTGTTTTATCTACAAGCTTTTGTTGAGGCAACGCACGATTATCGTGTTTTTGTCATGAGTCGCGAGGCAAAGTTAGCCATGCGCCGCACTGGAGATAATTGGTTGCACAATGTGGCGCTAGGTGCAAAATGTGAGCGCATTGTAGACCATGATGTGTTGGATATTGCCACGCAGGCCGCCATTGCGCTGGATATGGCCTATTGCGGCGTAGATGTCATCCGTCACAAAACCGGTGAGTTGCAAGTGTTAGAAATCAATAGTATTCCCGCATGGCGAGGTTTGCAAAGTGTGTGTGATGTCAATGTTGCTGAATTACTCGTTAAAGATGTATTGCATCAATTTAATCGCACCACTTTTAGCGCATGATGACACCTGAAAAAATTGCCGCGGCCTTTAGATTTGCTTGTATGGCTGAGCTTGAGGCACTCAAGCCAGGAAATGTGCATATTTTTTCTGATGGCCATGGCATGCAGATTGGTGATTTTATAGTGAGTGCAGAGGTGTCTGCTGTAGCGATTGCAGCGCCTAAGCTAACAGTGGGGGAGCGCATATTATCGTCAGTGCAGGCAACGCAAAAAGCTGTGGGGCTAAATACCAACCTTGGCATTATTTTGCTTTGCGCACCAATTATTCAGGCAGCTTTACAGTTAAAAGGTGAAGCGAATTTCAACCTTGCGAAATTGCAGATTGCACTGAATGACGTGCTACAGCATTTAAGCGTTAACGATGCGCAATGCGCTGCAAGCGCAATTGTTTTGGCTAACCCGGCAGGCTTGGGTGAGGTGAGCACGCATGATGTGCATCATCAGCCACAGGTGTCCCTGATGGCATTAATGCAGGCTGCTGAAAATCATGACCGTATCGCCTGGCAATATACCCATCAATTTTCGGATATTTTTGACTATGGTCTTGCGCGTTATCAAGCCGGCCTGCAACACTGGCAACACTTTAACAATAAAGGCCAGCATCAGGCATGGGCAACCACCGCACTTTATTTAGGCTTTTTGGCACGGCAACCAGATACGCATATTGTGCGTAAATATGGTCGAGCCTTAGCAAGTGACGTAATGCTGCATGCACAGACATTAGCGCAAACTTATTGGCAATCTGAGAACCCAAAATTACAGCAAAGTGCATTGCTGGCATGGGATACTGCGCTTAAAAATAAAAAACTAAATCCAGGTACAAGCGCAGATTTGACAGTAGCGACATTGATGGTGCACAGTTTAATTAACTAACTGATTAAAATAAATAAATATCAATTTTTGTTGATGGAATTTTATGTAAAAAATTGTTAAATATTAGTGCCTAAACCTAATCTGTGATATTACTAATGAGTTTAGGGTTATTGGCATATTTGCTCGCCAGTAGTAAATTTAAAATCATCATTAGTAAAGGTAGAGGCATTTTGGAGTTAGTAAAAAAGGCAAGGATCGCTTTTTTAGAAGATGATTCAACTTACGCAGGTTTGATTATTGAGTGGCTGAGTTCCGCAGGATATGAAGTCAGCCACTTCACGCTGAGCCTAGATTTTCTGCGCAATTTTTCTGATGCACAATATGATTTGTGTCTGTTTGACTTTATGATGCCAGACATGAGTGGCTTGGACGTGATGGGAAGTCTTAAGCTCAGATCCAACAAAGCACCACCGATTATTTTTTTAACCGCACGCAGTGATGAAGAAGACATCGTGCATGTCATTGAATCAGGTGCTGATGATTATATTGTAAAGCCAGTAAGTCGCCCTGTACTGCTTGCCCGCATCAATGCGCTA
>JAKPIR010000420.1 GCA_029549705.1 Pseudomonadota bacterium
GTGCCTTAATGAGGTAAGTGAGCTTTTCGCGTAGCATGCCCGGCACCAGCCATTCGGCTTGTACGGGGTTGAGCTGGTTCAGCAACGCCAGTGGAATGGTTGCCGTGACGCCATCCAACACATGACCGGGCTCAAAACGATATTTAAGCGGTGTTTCAACATTATCCAACATGATTTTTTCAGGAAACTGCACGGCCGTAATCGCATCCGCGCCGTGGCGCATTAAATCATCACGCGTTAAATACAGCAATTTTGGGTTGAGTTTTTCGGCTTCAACGCGCCATTTTTCAAAGCTGGCCGCATTAAAAATATCTGCCGGGATTTTGGCATCGTAAAATCTAAATAGCTGATGCTCATCCACCAGCACATCTTGGCGGCGCGCTTTATGCTCTAACTCTTCTACTTCAGCAATCAGGCGTTCATTCGCTGTAAAAAACGGTGCACGCGTATCAAACTCACCGTTGGCGAGCGCTTCACGAATAAAAATCTCGCGCGATTCTACTGGGTTAATCGGCCCATAATGCACGCGGCGTTTGGGAATAATCGTCAATCCATACAATGACACGCGCTCCCACGCATTGACCATGCCCATTTTTCTATCCCAACGTGGGTCTGAATAATGGCTTTCTGTCAGGCCTCGGGCGAGCGGCTCAATCCAATCTGGCTCAATTTTAGCCACACAGCGCGCATAGAGTTTGGTGGTATCCACCAACTCTGCGGCAATCACCCATTTTGGCCGTGTTTTCTTTAACGTTGAACCCGGTGCAATATGAAAACGAATGCCGCGCGCACCGGCGTAAGATTCACTTTCACCATCTTTAAAGCCAATATTGCCGAGCAACCCCGCCAATAACGCTTTGTGAATTTGCTCATAATTCGCGTCTTTTTCGTTCTGCTTAAATTCCATCTCGGAGACGATTTCCAGCAACTGCCCGTGCAATTCACGCCATTCTTTTAGGCGCAAAAATGACAAGAAATTGGCATGGCATTGATTGAGTAGATCTTTATTCGATTTTTTGTTTTTTAAAGCCGTATCAAACCAATCCCACAGTTTGAGGTAGCTCATAAAATCTGAGCCTTCACCTGCAAATTTGCTGTGCGCGTTATCCGCTGCTTCGCGTTTATCCATGGGCCGTTCGCGCGGGTCTTGAATGCTCAGCACGCTGGCGATGATCAACATTTCTTTTAAGCAGGCTTCACGTTTGGCGGCCAAGATCATGCGCCCCACACGCGGATCTAGTGGCAATTTGGCTAGCTGCAACCCTATTTCGGTGATTTGGCGGCGTGCATCTACCGCGCCTAATTCCTGCAGCAATAAATAACCATCGGCAATCAGGCGCGAACTGGGCGCTTCAATAAAGGGGAATTCCGCCACATCGCCCAAGCGCAAGGCTGCCATGCGCAAAATCACGCTGGCGAGCGAGCTACGTAGAATTTCCGGCTCGGTAAATTCTGGGCGGCCATCAAAATCTTGCTCTGAATAAAGCCGCACACAAATACCGTTGGAAACGCGCCCGCAGCGCCCTGCCCTTTGCTTGGCGGCGGCCTGGCTGATTTTTTCAATCTGCAATTGTTCCACTTTAGCGCGCGGACTATAGCGATTCACCCGCGCCAAACCTGCATCAATCACATACTTAATCCCCGGCACGGTAAGCGAGGTTTCAGCCACATTCGTCGCCAGCACAATACGGCGCAGGCTGTGGCTTTTAAAAATCTTTTGCTGGTCTTCAATGCTTAAACGCGCAAACAGAGGCAACACTTCAATGTGCTTAAGTTTGGCCGAACGGCCCTGATATTTGCGCAAATGGTCGGCCACATCGCGAATTTCGCGCTCGCCAGGCAAAAACACCAAAATATCGCCATCGCCTTGGCGCAACAAATCATCTGCCGCGTCAAGAATAGCTTCTTCAATGGCTTCTTCTTCGTCATCTTCTTCCAGCCAGCGTGCTTCGGTTTTGGCTTTGCGCGCGATACCAAAAATGGTGTCATCTTCTAAATCAAACTGGGCATTATCAGCTTCGGCAATCTCTTTTGCGCGAAAACCTGCCGCCCCCAGTGGCCGATAACGAATCTCAACGGGGAAAGTACGGCCTGAAACTTCAATCACCGGCGCGCCATTAAAGTGTTTTGAGAATCGATCCGCATCAATGGTGGCGGAGGTGACAATAATTTTTAAATCAGGGCGTTTGGGTAAAAGCTGCTTTAAATAGCCCAATAAAAAATCAATATTCAGGCTGCGCTCGTGCGCCTCGTCAATAATAATGGTGTCGTACGCGTTTAAAAATTTGTCGCCTTGCGTTTCCGCGAGCAAAATACCGTCCGTCATCAGCTTAATGTAGCTACCTTCTGACAACTTGTCGTTAAAGCGCACCTTATAGCCGACAACTTCGCCTAACGGTGAATTAAGTTCTTGCGCAATACGCGAAGCCACCGAGCGCGCGGCAATGCGGCGCGGCTGGGTGTGGCCAATTAAACCCGCCACACCACGCCCCAACTCTAAACAAATTTTGGGGATTTGTGTGGTTTTACCCGAACCGGTTTCACCGCAGATAATCACCACCTGATTTTTTGTTATCGCCTCAGCGATTTCTATTTTTTTGCCGCTGACTGGTAACGCTAAAGGGTAATCCGGCTTGGGTAAATTGGCCAAACGCGCCGCATATTTGGCTTGGGATGCGCGCATTTTTTGCGCCACTTCGTTTAGCAAGCGCTGCGCTTTGGCATTAGCTTGCACATCTGCCGTTTTTTGCATTTCTGCCGCATCACGCAATTTGCGCCTAAGCGCATGACGATCCGCCAGCATACAAGTGGCTAGCGCGTTGATTAAATTTGAAATATTCGCTTTTGGCTGATTCATGAGCTGCGCATTTTACCATGCGCGATGGTGATTCACGCTTGAAAATAGCGCATGTAGTAGCCTAAAAATTCAAGGTGAACATATGCTTAAAAAATAGGCATAATTCAGGCCGATTTAACCACAACCTTTTTCGATGCTCTGAAAGCCTTGTAAATAAAGGCTCACAGGGCATATATTTTTTCTCGGCGCGTTTAATGGATTAAATTAATCATTTTAGAACGTTAATTCTGAGAAGTATTTTTGCTGTTCAGCTTTATTATATTTCCTTAAAGTTTTAAGTGTTAAGTGTTAAGTTTTTCGGCAACTTTGGCACACACCACTTAAAAGCCAAACGTTAAGATTCATCTGAATTGGCTGGGTTACGATGCCAAACCTGCCACTCTTGATAACGTTTATCCAACGTTGGCATCAATCTATCCACATTTTCCCAGCTGTTTTCAATATGATAAATGCTTTCATACTCAAAGCCATTGGCGGCTGCGTGTGCATCAAACACATCGCAATAATCTTGCAAATAATCTGCGTACTGCTGTGCAAATGCGGTTTCACTATCATAATAATCTTGAACAAAGGCTAAGCCTTCTTCACTAATGTCCTCTTCCCAAAGCCTTTCATCACATTCTGTAATTAAAAAATCACGCCCAGTGATTTCGCGCTTTAACACCCGCCGAATGGCTTCTTGTGAATTTTCATGATGCATTTCACCAATTAAATCGCGCGCGATTATCCATGCCAAAAACATGCCAATATGTGTGCCACCATTTTCATCTGGCAAACCTTCGGGGTAGTCACCGCCGTAGTGCCATTCCATTTTGTCAAAAGCCATTAAGTACTCCTCTCACATTTTCCTGCGCATCATTTTTCATCGCGCACCCGCAAAAAACTGGCAAATTTTGGTTTACCAAGTTTCGTTTTGTCGCGATACGTGTACGTTACCACGCTGCCAATTTTTGGCGGGTTTTCACGCTGTGCGTCAGTAAACCCTGTGCCGAGTTTAAAGCGAACGCCTTCTGGCGTCTCCATCACCAGCGCACCTAATTTGCCTTGATATTTGCCGCGCCCAGCAGTGTGGCCAATCACCGTGGCTTCAGCATCAAGATGCAGTTTGAGTTTTAACAGCACATCACTGCGGCCTGTCACATAGGGCGCATCGGCGCGGTGCAGCATCAGGCCTTCACCGCCACTTGCCACCACTTGTTTAAGTTTTTGCTGAAGTGCGGCTTCATTTTTTACCCGAAATTGCGTGACTGCTTTTAAATGCGGCACATGCGCTTGTTCGACAATTGCATTGATGCGCTGAACGCGTGCTGCAAACGTGCCAGGTGCCTTAGGCAATTCAAAGATCAAATATGAAATTTCACGCCACTCATCATCCACCGGTACGGCTTTGCGCACGGCGCCAGAAAGCGCATCAAACTGGCCACGGGCCAGCCATAATTCGCCATCAAGCGGCGTGTCTGGAAAGTGTTCTGTAAACCAGGCAGGGGCAGCAATCACATTGCCCGCACGCGTGCGCAAGGTTTTGCCATCCCACAACGCACGGACACCATCATATTTTTCGCTGACCAAATAATGCTCAACCGCAATACCGCGCTGGTACACCTGTGCCAGTAAAATATCCGCATTATTTTGCTGGGCTAAAGCCGCTTGCGCAAAACCCAGTACTAAAAGTGCGCTGAACAGCAGTTTGGCAAAAGTTTGAAAGCGCATGAATAATTAACGGCTCGGCAAGGCAAAGCGCGGCTGCATGGCTTCTAAATTGAGTTCGTGCAAAATTGCCTGCATGCGCTCGAGCGCGTTTTTACGCGGCTGGCCTGTGTATTTGGCAATGATGAGTTCATTTTTCATGGAA
>JAKPIR010000011.1 GCA_029549705.1 Pseudomonadota bacterium
CCTAACACTCAAAGTGGAACACTTAACGCTGTTTGCTTTCAGTAGTGAAAACTGGCGCAGACCAAGCGAAGAGGTTTCATTTTTAATGGGTTTGTTCATGCAAGCCTTAAAGCGTGAAGTTGATAAATTGCATAAAAATAATATCAAACTCATCATGATTGGCGACCGCAGTCGCTTTGATGCAGCGCTCACAGCGCAAATTGAAGCGGCAGAAAAGCTCACACAAAATAATACGGCACTGGTACTCACGATTGCTGCCAATTACGGCGGCCGTTGGGATATTTTGCAGGCTGTCAATAAAATGCAAGCGGCCACGCCTGAACTGGCCGGTCATTACAACGAGGCACATTTAACCCCGCATTTATCGATGCATTATGCACCGGAACCTGATTTATTTATTCGCACGGGCGGAGAAAAGCGTATTAGCAATTTTCTACTATGGCAACTAGCTTATACTGAACTCTATTTTACAGATACATTGTGGCCAGATTTTAATGAAGAAGCATTTAAGTTGGCGATTCAGTCCTACCAAAACCGTGAGCGACGCTTTGGCAGAACAAGCGAACAACTCTCTGAATCTTTTCAATAATTATTGATAGCAATGATGCCTCACAACATTTCCTACAAGTCTGCGTCTTTTCATGCTTAAAACCAGAATAATCACCGCTGTTTTGTTAGTCATTGGGTTTTTGATGGCGCTATTCTTTACTTCATCTTTTTCCTGGTCATTGATTACTTTATTGATTGCAATGATAGGCGTTTGGGAGTGGATGAAGCTCATTAAGCTCAATTTGCAACAAATGACCATCAGTCTAGTTGGAACGTTAATAATAGGGTTGATGTTGGTTTATTTCTCGAAACTTTCATCAGAGTCCCTGCTAGGGTTATATTTGGATAAGTTGGCATTATTACTTTTAGCAGTGTCTGCTGTTTTTTGGATTATTGTTGCGCCAGCCTGGCTGAATACCCGAAGAAAAATCAATCAGAAATTTTTCATGTCAATTTTGGGTATTTCACTTTTGTTAGCAACATGGATTGCTTTAATTGGATTACACAGAATTAGCCCGTTGTTGTTGCTTTCTATTTTAGTAACCGTTTGGATTGCGGATAGCGCAGCCTATTTTGCGGGTAAAAATTTTGGCAAGCACAAGCTAGCACCTGAAATTAGTCCTGGAAAAACTTGGGAAGGCGTCTTGGGGGCATTGCTAGCCGTAACATTGTACGGTTTACTTTTGTGCTATTTCCAACACCTGAGTCGCTGGTTGATTTTAGGATTATGGCTCATCGTTATCTTAAGCGTAATGGGTGATTTATTCGAGTCCTTGTTAAAACGACAGGCCAACTTGAAGGACAGTAGTCAACTGCTACCCGGCCATGGCGGTGTGCTCGATAGAATTGATGGTTTAATACCGACCTTGCCTTTAGTATTGTTCTATATCTATTTTCCACTTTTCCCAAACTTACAATTGCATGGATAACAGCTTGACTTCCCATCAACGTCAGCAGGTCACGATACTCGGTGCAACGGGCACTATCGGCTTACAAACCCTGGATGTTATTGCGCAACACCCAGAGCGTTTTGAGGTGTTTGCCATCACCGCCAATAATAACGTTAAAGGTTTATTGGCGCTATGTCAGCAATATTCACCAAAATTTGCGGTAATGCTGCAAGAAAAGGCCTGTGACGAGTTAACGCTGCAATTAAAGACCATGGGTTCCAGCACCACAGTTTTGTATGGTGTCGATGCATTGAATCAAGTATCTTCACATGAGGACGTTGACGTCGTCATGGCAGCAATTGTCGGTGCAGCTGGGTTGCATCCCGCCATGGCCGCTGCTAAAGCCGGAAAGCGTATCCTGCTTGCCAACAAAGAAACGCTAGTAATGGCGGGTGACTTATTTATGCAAGCTGTAGCGGAAGGTGGCGCAACGTTACTGCCTATTGATAGTGAACATAACGCAATATTTCAAGTGATGCCTAGATCTCAAAGCCATGGCACTCATGTTACATTTGACCGTTTAGGTGTTCGGCGTATTTTATTAACGGCATCGGGTGGACCTTTTAGAAACTCAACCATCAATGAACTGAAGGCCGTCACCCTTGCGCAAGCCCTTCAGCACCCTAACTGGGTCATGGGGCCTAAAATAACGATTGATTCGGCTACCATGATGAATAAGGGCTTGGAAGTCATAGAAGCGCGTTGGTTGTTTAATGCGCAAGCATCGCAGATAGAGGTGGTAGTACACCCACAAAGTGTGATCCATTCCATGGTGGAGTATGTTGATGGCAGCGTGCTGGCACAGTTAGGCAATCCTGACATGCGTACACCCATTGCCTATGGTTTGGGCTTTCCTGACAGGCTAAGTAGCGGCGTGGGTAGCCTTGATTTGATTAAAACAGCAAGGCTGGATTTTTGTGCGCCCGATATGGGGCGTTTTCCATGCCTCAGATTCGCGTATGAGGCATTGAATGCAGGTGGTACAGCCCCTGCAATTTTAAATGCTGCAAACGAAGTGGCTGTGGCTTCTTTCTTAAATGAAAAAATCAGTTTCACGGCAATCCCAGCCATTATCGAACAAGTGCTTTCTTCCTCGAATATTGAGGCTGTGAGTTCAATCCAGCAGCTTGAAATGGTCGATGCACAGGCAAGGCAACTGGCAACAAAAATCGCCTCTACACATCAACGTAGTGCTACTCTAAAAACGGTTCAATGTTAACGTTACTTGCTTTCATCTTTACCATAGGAATACTGGTGACAGTGCACGAATATGGCCATTTTCAGGTGGCCAAGTGGTGTAATGTGCGCGTACTCAAGTTTTCAATTGGCTTCGGTCAGCCATTGTGGCGCAAGAAAGCGGGGCGCGACCAAACTGAATTTATTATTGCTGCCATTCCACTGGGCGGCTATGTAAAAATGCTGGATGAGCGCGAATTTGATGAAGCCAACCCGCCAACAGGTTACAGGGAAACAGATCTTCAACGCGCATTTAACCGTCAATCGGTATTTAAGCGTATTGCAATCGTACTTGCCGGGCCATTAGCTAATCTGCTACTCGCTGTTCTCATTTACTGGGGAATCATATTAACGGGAATTACCGGCTTAAAACCAACGATTGGTAGTGTCGTTGCAGAAAGCCCAGCTGCCCTAGCTGGATTTAAAGCCAATGAAACAATACAGAAAATCAACGGCTACGCTGTAGATAGTTGGCAAGAGGCCAGTTGGGCATTTTTAAATGAATCTTTAAAAGATGAAAGTGTGCTTGTTGAAGTGTTAAGCGGCAGTAGCACTCGCCTCATTCATGAACTCAGTCTTGCGTCCATCGATTTCGATAAAGCCAATTTAGATGTACTCAATGCACTTGGCATTACGGCAGCACAACCAGAGATTGCAGCTCAAATCACAGAAGTGGAAAAAGGCAGCCCAGCGGAATTGGCTGGGCTAAAAGCTGGTGATGTTGTGTTGCGCGTCAATCATGAAAAAGTCACTTTCTGGCATCAGTTTACGCAAATGGTTAGAGATAATCCGCTTAAACCTTTACAACTTATCGTACTTAGAAATACGAAAGAGCTCAATCTGACGGTCACCCCAGAAGCCAAAATGATCAGCGGAAATAAAATCGGGTTGATTGGTGTTAGAGCAAAAGAGTCTAAGATTCACTACACCCACTTGGCCGCATTGATGAAGGCAGGCACCACCACTTGGGATACTTCGCTACTTAGCTTAAGGTTAATGGGTAAGTTGGTGACAGGGCAGTTGTCTCTAAAAAACATGAGTGGCCCCGTGACCATTGCTAATGCCGCGGGCGAAAGCGCTAATCGCGGGCTCAAGCAATTTATCGGCTTTTTGGCTTTTATCAGTATCAGTATAGGCATCATGAATCTCTTGCCTATACCAGTGTTAGATGGCGGACATTTGATGTATTATATGGTTGAAATTATTACGGGAAGACCCGTGTCAGAAGCCACCATGATGATTGGGCAAAAGATTGGGATTTTTTTGCTGGGCTTAATGATGGTAATTGCATTTTATAATGACATAACAAGATTAATTACAGGCTAATCGCATGGCAATAAAAAAATTAAAACATACTCAGCAAGCTGGTGAAATCAATCAACCAACAGTCAATGTTAAGTCCAGCAATTTGCGGCTAAAAGTGATGTTGCTGGCAATTTCTAGCCTATATGCAAGTTCAGCGTTGGCACTTGATCCGTTTGTGGTGAAAGATATCCGTGTAGAAGGGTTGCAGCGTACAGAGGCTGGCACGGTATTTACCTATCTACCTGTAAAAGTCGGTGAAACCATGAATGACGAACTTGCCTCTGAGGCAATTAAGTCACTTTATGGCACAGGTTTTTTTAAAGATGTCAGAATTGAAGCAGAAGAAGATGTGCTCGTTGTGACCGTGCAAGAGCGTTCATCCATTGCACAAATTGATTTTAGCGGTAATAAGTCATTTCCAACCGACAAAATGAAAGAGGGTTTGAAACAAATTGGTATTGCAGAGGGCTTAATTTTTGACAAATCCCAATTAGACCGCGCAGAGCAAGAAATTAAGCGGCAGTATTTATCGCAAGGTAAATATGGGGCAACAGTCATGGCCGTGGTATCACCATTAGAGCGAAATCGTGTTGCTGTGCGCTTTGACATTGAAGAGGGCGTGGTTTCAAAAATCAAAAGTATCAATATTGTGGGTAACCAGGCTTTCAGTATGGACGATCTGCGCGCTGAATTCTTGCTGACTACACCAAACTGGATGAGTTGGTGGAACAAAGATGATCAATACTCCAAACAAAAACTCAATGCTGACTTAGAAACACTACGTTCGTTT
>JAKPIR010000129.1 GCA_029549705.1 Pseudomonadota bacterium
AAATTTTAGGCGGTCTAAATTTTCGTTGCCATGGCATGGCTTTGGAAACATTGCGCCACGCGCTTGACTTCGGCCGCCTGGGATCGGTAGCATGCGGCGATCTAATTCTAGTTAGTCCCACAAAGAAGCTGTTTTTTAATCTTGGAAGATTTTAATTATGATAACTGAAATGAAGAAATTTCCATTTTATATTATTACCGCCGCAATTCTAGCTGGATGTGGAACCTCCGCTGTAATCAAGGATGTTCAGGACAAACCCGTTCAGCAACTTGATATAAAAGCATCCGCAAATTCTAAGCCAATTCAATTATCCAAGGTGGTTGTTCGCCTTAAACGCGGCGAACACGTTGGCGCATTGCAAGGGGGATTGCTATGCGTCCCTCAAGCTGATTTAACTTGGAAAGGCGGCCGTTTAAAATTAGACTCTGACGACCTGACAGATGCTTTTAAAGAAGAACTTGAAAAATATTCATTTAAAACCGTAGGCGATACAAGCGCACTATTTGAAGACCCCTCAAGTTGGAAATCTGAAATTCTGATCGCTGGTTTAGTCAAGGAACTCAAATCAAATGTTTGCTTTCCCATGGCTGGTTTTGGTAATTTCTCCAATTCCAAAGGTGAGTCTTTCGTCAAAGTTGAGTGGCAAATTTATTCAAAACTTGACCGTGCAGTTGTTCACTCTGTCACCACCGAAGGCTCCTTTAAGTCAACCGAGAGCCAAGAAGGTGGCATCGATCCAATTATTCTCAACGCTTTCACCCAAGCAGCAAGAAATCTTTTGGCTGACACGAAATTCCGCGACATAGTCGTCCGGGGTGGTGAAACCGTAAAAGAAACCACATTCAAAACAGCCGATGGGATTATTATCACCCCGGGAAAATCGAAACCTTTTACCCATAGAGTTGACGAATGGAAAGATGGAGTTGTAACTGTGATAGCTGGAAATGGCCATGGCAGCGGTTTTGCAATTGGTGAAAATCTTTTGCTTACCAATCACCACGTAGTTGGGGAATCCAACAAAGTTGTTATTAAGCTAGGCTCTGGATTTGAGGTTGGCGGCGAAATAATCGCCTACAACTCTGGACTTGACGTGGCTACAGTAAAAATTGCAGCATCATTACCGCGTCATTTTAAGCTTGAACGTAATCTACCAACAATTGGTTCAGAGGTCTACTCATTGGGAAGCCCATTATCAGAAGATCTAAGCGCGACGCTTGCGCGAGGCGTCGTGAGCAACATCCGAAAAGAAGGACAAAAGACATTAATTCAAAGTGATGTCAACGCACTCAGCGGAAATAGTGGCGGCCCGCTTGTTAATGTCAATGGAGAAGTAGTTGGCATAACGGTATCTGGAATACAGATCAATAAAGCAACACAAGGAATTAACTTCTTTATTCCAGTCAAAGATGCACTTGACTCGATGAATATAAAATAATCTAACTGTTCATCGCAGCCGACCACCTACGGCGGCGGCTGAACTCAGGGCGTTAGAAATCTTTGAAATATCTGATGTTTTTATGAATGATCCACAAAGAAACATTCCTGCAGAGTTGAGAAGGCAATTGCTGATTGAGTCAGGGCACAGATGCTCAATACCTCAATGCGCTCATAGTTCCAATCTTGATATTCACCACATAAAACCTTGGAGTGAGGTCAGAGAACATAGTTTTGAAAATTTAATTGTTCTTTGCCCAAATTGTCATCGACTAGTACATGATGGGAAAATTGACAGAAAGTCTCTTTTTGAGTACAAAAAGAGACTTTCTACAAATCAATATACTTTAAATTACGATGCCAGCTCAATAGAGCTGGATAGAAATAATTTCAGAAAATTGAATTCTACGATTCCCGTAGACATTTTCTATAGATTTAAAATCGGATCATTTGGGGGTCATCGTACAATGGAATTTCTCCAGCCATTATACGATTTAATTGCATTATGCAATGATCCAACATTTTTATTTAGTGTCAAATCCATTGAAGATGAGAAATCACTAATACTTCAAGAAGCAATAGA
>JAKPIR010000037.1 GCA_029549705.1 Pseudomonadota bacterium
ATATTCTTAAATGTATTATTCAAAATTCCGTTCCTTTATTAAAAGGGATAAATATCTGTCTGATTCTACGGCATTTTTACACTGATGAAAATGCTGAAAAACCTGTTTTTACTACTTTTTTCCTAATCCTAGCAAATACACTTCGCTGCTGCGGTCACGCGAGGCTTTTGGTTTACGCGTGACGACTTTATCAAACTGTTGTCGCATCGCTTTAACGAGTTCGTCAAAGCCAGCACCTACGAACACTTTGACTAAAAAGTTGCCATTAGGTTTCAGCCAGTCTTTGCAGAATTCTAGCGCCAACTCTGTTAAATAGGCCGCCCCTGCCTGATCCACATCCTTCACACCGCTTATATTGGGCGCCATGTCAGCAATTACAAGGTCAACTTGGCTTTTATTCAACGCATTTTCAAGCTGCTGCAGCACAGATGCCTCACGAAAATCACCCTGAATAAACTCAACACCGGCAATCGGGTGCATGTCTAAAATATCGAGTGCAATGACACGCCCCTGACCTTTTAGGCGCTGCACCGCCACTTGCGACCAACTGCCTGGCGTTGAACCCAAATCAAGAATGGTCATGCCCGGCCTGATGAGCTTGTCTTTGTCATCAATTTCAATCAATTTATAAGCCGCACGCGCACGATAACCCTCTTTTTGCGCAAGTTTCACGTAAGGGTCATTCAAATGTTCTTGCATCCATGCTTTGCTGGTTTTACTGGGTTTCATCACTGATGGGTTTCAATCGAGATTAAGGTTTCATTCAACGTTAAACTGGCTTCATGTTAAAATGCGTAGCAACCACACATTATAAAAGAACATCATGAAACCAACTAACTTAAAGCTCACTACCAAACAAATCGCGCACTTACGCGGCTTAGCGCATGACTTGAACCCTGTGGTGATGATAGGTAACAACGGCCTGACAGACAATGTGCTGAAAGAAATTGAGCTTAATTTAAATGCGCACGAACTCATCAAAGTGCAAGTCGCGGGCGATGACCGCGATGCACGCAAAGCCATTTTTAATGAGATTGCTAGTAAAACTAATGCACTTGCCGTGCATCATATTGGCAAACAGCTGGTTTTTTATCGCCCAAGTGACACGGTAAAAGAATCTGCAAAGATTGTTATTCCAAGATAACTTTACGCACTAAAAATAACGTTTTTAAATCAATATTTAAGCACTAATCTTTTGCAATGCCCTGCAAGCCTTTATTTATAAGGCTCGCAGGGCATTGTTTTTTGCTCGAGGGATTTTGTGCATGAGAATCTCATCATTTTAATAGTGCAAGTTTGATATTTTGTATGATAACAACGGCGTTTATTTACAGATGCATTGAAATTGGGTGAATGCTCTGCGCTTTGATTAAGCAGTACACTTGTGTACCCACAGCAATTTTTAAATCTACCAACGCTTTATTCGTGACTTCTACAATTAATTCAGCGCCAATATCAACCGAAACCAACATTCTTGACCCAACAGTCTGAATGCTTGAAACCACACCAACAAGCTGGTTTTGTATTGAAATGCCTTCAATTTGATGTGTCGATAAAGCAATATTAGAGGCCGCAATCGATACCGAAACCATACTGCCTATCTGCGCGTCAATGGGTGGCATGACAATGCGCTGATTGCCAACGGTAGCAATGCTATAACCGAGCATTGCATGCTGTTCTGAAATGGTGGAATGCAGCACATTTTCTAAACCGAGTGATTGCGCGAGCGCCAAAACGCGTTCATCGTGAATCACTTCATTAAAGTTGCCTACGGCAAGAATTTTGCCAGCTTCGAGCATGGCAATTTGTGGCGTTAAATACAAAATTTCATCAATGGCATGGCTGACATAGACCATCGGTATTTGCGTTTCAACTTTTATGCGGCGCAAAAATGGCAAAATTTGTTGCTTGAGACGCACATCTAGTGAGGCTAGCGGTTCATCTAATAACAACAAACGTGGCGATGCCAGCAAAGCACGGCCTAAAGCAACGCGCTGTTTTTCGCCGCCAGAGAGCTGATGCGGCTTTTGCTTTAAAAGTTGGCCAATCTCTAGCAGTTCAACGACCTGATGAAAGCCTAAGCGACGCTTTTCTTTGGCAAGTAACTTGAATCCATAATTCAAATTATCCTGCACGGTGAGGTGCGGAAATAGTCGGCTATCTTGAAACACCATGCCAATCTGCCGCTGATGCGCAGGGATGTTGATGCCTTTTGCACTGTTAAATAAGCACGCATTTTCTAAGGAAAATTGCCCTGTATCGGGTGTAACAAGGCCCGCCATCATCGCCAATAAGGTGCTTTTTCCGGCGCCCGATGGGCCATAAATACCCATGACACCATGGTCTGGAATTTCAGCTTGCATATCCAAAGTGAACGATTGTCGATGATGATAGAAATGAAATTTCATAGGCGATGATGTTTAAATCAGTGACTACGTTTATGCGCTGGGCGTAAGGTATAAATAAACAATAGCACGACAAATGAAAACGCCAGCATCACTGCCGAAAGTGCATGTGCTTGCATATATTCAAGTGCCTCTACATGGTCATATATCTGCACGGATGCCACGCGCGTGACACCCGGAATGTTGCCGCCTATCATCAATACAACGCCAAACTCACCGATAGTATGCACAAAGGTAAGAATAATGGCTGTTAAAAATCCAGCACGTGACAATGGCACGGCAATTGAGAAAAAACGATGCTGCACAGAAGCGCCTAGGCTAGCGGCGGCATCCAGCAAATTCTTATCCACTGCTTCAAATGCATTTTGCAATGGCTGCACCATAAAAGGCAAAGAATAAATAATTGAGGCTACCACTAAACCGCCAAAAGTAAACGGTAATGCTTGCCAGCCTAATTGATGCATTAGGCCGCCAATCGGGCCGTTTGGCCCCATGGCCAATAAAAAATAAAACCCAAGCACAGAAGGCGGCAACACCAAAGGCAATGCCACCACGGCGCTAATCACCCCTTTTATTTTTGAAGATGTACGAGCAAGCCACCAAGCTAGCGGTGTCGCCAACACGAGTAAAATCAAAGTCACAACGCCTGCGAGTTTAAGCGTCAATAAAATGGCTTGGATATCTGATGGGCTTAAACGCATGGTGTCTCTTAACATTGATGTGCATTCACTTATTTACTGACCTGCTTCATCGGGTAAAGTAAAGCCGTACCTTACCATGATTTTTCTAGCTTCTGTGCTTGCCATGTAATTCGAAAATTTCTTTGCCGCTTGATTGGCTTCCGCGCGTTTTGTAATCACAAAACCTTGTTTGAGCGGGCTATGCAAGGTGTCGGGAATCAGCCAATAATTGCCCTGCTTTGAGAGCGCGTCACTTAACGCGAGTGATAGGGCAATAATGCCTACTTGCGCATTCCCCGTGTGCACAAATTGAGCGGTTTGCGCGATATTTTCACCATACACCAATTTTGGCTCAACACTATCCCAAAGTTTTTTTGATCTTAATGCCTCCTCCGCACGCTTGCCATATGGCGCATGCTTTGGGTTGGCAATGGCAATGCGTTTAATCTCTGCGCGCGTTAAATCTTCCAAGCGCAACTGGGTCGCATCTAGCTGCGTTTTTGGACTCCACAAAACAATGCGCCCAAAGGCATACGGCTTAGTTGGCCCTGCTGTCAAGCCAGCGGCCTCTAGCTTTTCGGGATAACTAATATCTGCTGAAAAATATAAATCATACGGCGCCTGATTTTGTATTTGCGTAAAAATTTTGCCAGAAGAGCCGTAAATCACCTCCACGTCATCTGCAGGGTTAGCTTTTTTAAATTGTGTGACGATTTCATCCATGGCAAATTTTAAATCTGCGGCGGCGGCAATGTTGATTTTTTCTGCAAACGACTCTGACGATAGCACCGCCAATAAAATTCCTAGTAGCACTTGATTGTATTTCTTCAAAAAAACGCTAATTCGTTGCATGTCTTTTCCTCGAAATTAATGCAAAGATAGGATTGAAAATCATCATACGCGCTCAGCATAATCGCTTTTGCAGTATCGACCAATTTACGATTAAAGAAACGCGTAATAAGTGGCTAAGCGAGATGAAGTGCAAGGCGCACGGAACGCAGCAACCGAGATAGTACGAGGTGTACAGCGAGGTTGCGAGTACCGTGCAACGCAGCGATTAGCTCGCATAGCCACTTATTACGTGTTTCCTTAACTAGAATGTCAGTGCCAGGCTCTAGATATCCTTAAATATTCATGTGTATTGATTAGTCAAACTTAACCGCTATTCCCATTTAATCATAACTATCGCTATATTCAAACAGGAATAGCGCTAAACGCTATATTCTTCAAGTGTATTTAGTCGATTACTCGGGGAGATTCAGATGAGCGTTGATTAACTCAAGTTCAGCACTAGTCGCTATCTCCGCCTTAGCAACGAGGTCGCGATATGTTTTAAGAATAAGGTAACCAAATTCAGTTAATTGCGCACCACCGCCATGCTGGCCGCCTGGTGATGACAAAACTAGGGGTTGTTTGAAACACTTATTCATCACGTCAACTAACTCCCAAGCGCGCCGATACGACATGCTCATTTGCTTTGCCGCAGCAGAGATGGAACCGTTTGTATCAATCGCTTCAAGTAAATCGGCTTTTCCAGGCCCCATGGCAATTAAGTTTCCATTGGTAACTCTAATTTTTAAGCTACTTTTAGTCATCAAAAAATCAGCTTCGATATAAAAATTAGCGAACCTTTAACACCATGACTATCGCCAGCAAACATTCAGCAATATAAGCGACGCTGGCCACACCGTGCCAGGTTCTGAAGCGGTCGGCAAACACGCTTTGCATCACATCCGCAGGCAAGGCGTCGGCTTTCAACTGGGCCAGTAAAGGCTGAATACCAAAATGGCCTGCCAGCACAAGCATCAACATAAAAAACACAGCCCAAAAATATCCCTGCTTGAGTGCACTGGTGCCAAAAGCGACCAAGCGGTGAATGAGGAGAAACGCGCCACTGGCCATGCCGATATAGCTCACTACGGTGAATAGTTTTCCTGCAACAGCACCTGCAAGTTGTTTGTCTTGCAGGGTGTCAAATAGCACGTAGGCGCTGATGCCTGTCATCCAGAGTGCCCCGGCCCAAAGCGCGATGACGATAAGCGCAATACGGTAGCCCATTAGAGGTATAACACCTCAATGATTTCGTACTCTTTTACGCCACCTGGTGCGACGACTTCAGCGATTTCGCCTTCTGATTTGCCGATTAAACCACGCGCGATGGGTGAACTTACTGAAACTTTACCATTTTTAATATCTGCTTCGTCTTCGCCGACAATTTGGTAGGTTTTGGTATCACCTGAATCTAAATCTTCAAACCGCACGGTGGCGCCAAACACCACACGACCATCCGCATTTAATGTTTGAGGATCTATCACCTGCAGGTTTGAGAGCTTCGCTTCTAATTCGGAAATGCGGCCTTCGATAAAGCTTTGACGTTCTTTCGCAGACTCATACTCGGCATTTTCAGATAAATCGCCTTGCGCACGCGCCTCAGCAATTGCCTGAATAATATTGGGACGATCAACAGCGCGTAAACGTTGCAATTCTTCTTTGAGTAACTCGGCACCTTTGATGGTAACGGGGATTTGCGTAACTGCCATATTGCTAAACCTTGTCAAAATTAAAGCATAAAAAATAAACCACACCCGCAAGAGTGTGGTTGAAGAAATTAAATTTAAATACGATAGTTGAAGTGTATTTTAAGACAGCTTTTTATGCAAGTTTTGAAGCGACTCTACTGTCAGCTCCTGCATATGAGCCATCCCCATGCATGCGGCCTTTGCCCCAGCAAGGGTTGTGTAATAAGTCACTTTGTTTTGCAACGCACTGCGGCGAATTTCATAACTATCAGCGACAGCGCGCTTATCTTCTGTCACATTGACAATAAAGCTGATATCGTTGTTCTTAATCATATCCACAATATGTGGGCGGCCTTCAGCTACTTTGTTCACTGATGTGACTTTTAGGCCATTGGCTGTGAGTGCCGTTGCCGTGCCTTTGGTTGCAACGAGCGTAAAGCCTAAATCATGAAGCGCATGTGCAATTTCAACCACTTTATTGTAATCCTCTTTACGCACGCTTATAAACGCTTTGCCGCCGGACGGCAATTTTGTGGATGCGCCAAGTTGCGATTTCACAAATGCTTCAGCAAATGTCTCGCCCACACCCATGACTTCGCCAGTTGACTTCATCTCTGGGCCTAAAATCGTATCCACGCCAGGGAACTTAATAAACGGAAATACTGCTTCTTTCACAGAATAGAACGGCGGAATAACTTCACGCGTGACTTTTTGTGAGGCCAAGCTTTGGCCTACCATACAGCGTGCGGCGATTTTAGCCAGTTGCAAACCACAAGCCTTTGAAACGAACGGTACGGTACGTGAAGCACGGGGGTTCACTTCTAACACATAAACAGTACTACCTTGAATGGCAAACTGCACATTCATTAAACCCACCACGCCCAGCGCTTTTGCCATTTGCTTGGTTTGTGTACGCAATTCATCTTGCAACTTGGCGGATAAACTATAAGGCGGCAATGAACAAGCTGAGTCACCAGAATGGACGCCTGCTTGCTCCACGTGTTCCATAATGCCGCCAATAATGACATTGCCTGTGTTGTCGCACAATGCGTCTACATCCACTTCAAGCGCGTCATTTAAGAATCTATCCAGCAACACGGGCGATTCATTTGACACTTTGACGGCTTCACGCATGTAACGCTCAAGTTGAGATTGCTCTTGCACGATTTCCATTGCACGGCCGCCCAAAACGTATGAAGGACGCACCACGAGCGGGTAACCAATCTCTTCCGCTAAACGAATGGCTTCTTCCGGCGCCCGCGCAGTGCGGTTTGGCGGCTGTTTTAAACCCAACTCATGTAACATTTTTTGAAAACGTTCGCGGTCTTCAGCTTTGTCAATTGCGTCAGGTGTCGTACCAATAATCGGCACGCCTGCTTTTTCTAAACCACGCGCAAGTTTGAGTGGCGTTTGACCGCCATACTGCACAATCACGCCAACAGGTTTTTCAAGGGCCACGATTTCAAGCACATCTTCTAATGTCACAGGCTCAAAATACAAGCGGTCTGAGGTATCGTAATCCGTTGAAACGGTTTCGGGGTTGCAATTGACCATAATGGTTTCGTAGCCATCTTCGCGCATCGCAAAGGCTGCATGCACGCAGCAATAGTCAAACTCAATGCCTTGCCCGATGCGATTTGGCCCGCCACCCAGCACCATAATTTTTTTATTATTGGTGGGTTGCGCTTCACACTCTTCCTCATACGTAGAATACATATAGGCGGTATTGGTGGCAAATTCTGCCGCGCAGGTATCTACACGCTTATAGACTGGGCGCACCTGCAAGGCCTGACGGTAAGCGCGCACCGCGTGCTGGTCGGTATCCAGTAACGTTGCCAAACGCTTGTCAGAAAAGCCGCGACGTTTGAGTTGCAACAAGGCGGTTTTGTCTAAATCTGCAATATGCTTGCCTTTAAGCGCTTGCTCACGATCGATAATATCTTTGATTTGCACCAAAAACCAAGGGTCAATTTTAGAAATTGCAAACACCTGATCAACAGTTAAACCTGCTCTAAAGGCATCACCCACATACCAAATCCGCTCGGGGCCTGGCACGCCGATTTCTTTGGTGATGGTATCTAAATCGGTGGTCTTTTCGTCCAGTCCATCAACACCCACTTCTAGACCGCGTAAGGCTTTTTGGAATGACTCCTGGAAAGTGCGCCCAATGGCCATCACTTCACCCACGGATTTCATTTGCGTGGTTAAACGTGAATCTGCCTGCGGGAATTTTTCAAAGGCAAAACGTGGAATTTTTGTGACGACATAGTCGATACTCGGCTCAAAAGAAGCCGGCGTTGCGCCACCGGTAATCTCGTTGCGCAATTCATCTAAAGTAAAGCCCACTGCTAATTTCGCAGCCACTTTCGCAATCGGGAAACCCGTTGCCTTTGAAGCAAGTGCTGATGAACGCGAAACGCGTGGGTTCATCTCAATCACAATCATGCGACCATCATCGGGGTTAATGGCAAACTGCACGTTGGAGCCGCCTGTATCCACGCCGATTTCACGCAACACCGCCAATGAGGCATTGCGCATGATTTGATATTCTTTGTCAGTCAATGTTTGTGCTGGCGCTACAGTAATAGAGTCGCCAGTGTGCACGCCCATCGGGTCTAAATTTTCAATTGAACAGATAATGATGCAGTTGTCCGCAGAGTCGCGCACCACTTCCATTTCGTACTCTTTCCAACCTAGCAATGATTCTTCAATCAATAACTCTTTAGTCGGAGAGGCATCTAAACCGCGCTCGCATATCGTGATAAATTCTTCACGGTTATAAGCAATACCGCCACCGCTACCGCCCATGGTGAAGGATGGGCGAATAATCGCCGGGTAACCAATACTGGCTTGAACTTGAAGGGCTTCTTCCATGCTATGGGCAATCGCTGAACGCGCTGAGCCCAAACCTATTTTGTTCATCGCTTCTTTGAATTTTTGGCGGTCTTCGGCTTTATCAATTGCGTCTTTTGATGCGCCAATCAATTCGACTTTGTATTTAGCCAACACGCCGTGTTTATCTAAATCGAGCGCGCAATTGAGCGCTGTTTGCCCACCCATGGTAGGTAATAATGCATCAGGACGCTCTTTGGCAATAATTTTTTCAACGATTTGCCAAGTCACCGGCTCAATATAGGTCGCATCGGCCATTTCTGGGTCGGTCATGATGGTGGCTGGGTTTGAGTTGACTAAAATGACGCGGTAGCCTTCTTCGCGCAAGGCTTTGCACGCTTGTGCGCCAGAATAATCAAACTCGCACGCTTGGCCAATCACAATTGGGCCTGCGCCGATAATTAGAATACTTTTAATGTCTGTACGTTTTGCCATAATTTTAGTCGTTAGACGCTAGTCGTTAGTGGATAGTTAAAAGCCTTATAGCAGGTTTTAACTATCCACTAACGACCACCCACTAACGACTTTTTTCCATTAACTCAATAAATTGATCAAACAAATAACTCATTTCGGTTGGACCCGGACTTGCTTCAGGGTGACCCTGAAAGCTAAATGCGGGTTTATCGTTGCGGGCAATCCCCTGCAAGCTGCCATCAAACAATGAAACATGCGTGACTTTAATATTGGCTGGCAATGTCGCCGCATCGGCCGCAAAACCATGGTTTTGGCTGGTGATATACACACGCTTAGTTTCAAGGTCTTGCACAGGGTGGTTAGCACCATGATGGCCAAATTTCATCTTGATTGTTTTAGCGCCTGAGGCCAATGCCAACAATTGATGTCCTAAACATATACCAAAGGTAGGCACGCCGCTGTCAACAATGGTTTTGATGGCACTTATTGCATAATCACATGGTGCCGGGTCACCCG
>JAKPIR010000056.1 GCA_029549705.1 Pseudomonadota bacterium
CAGGGCGTAAGTAAATGCTAACTAACAAGCCATTAACCAGCCATCCAGCAGATGAAATCATCGTGTACCCAGCTTGTATTAACCATTTAGGCGGTAGCATTGAAGGGCGCATTATTAAGCGACGAAAATTGCGGCAATTACGCGTTGAAGATGGCTGGCGTCAAAACCTCACACGCAGCGTTTCTCACCTGATTAATCGTGAACGCAAGCATGTGCCATTCACTCTAACCTTTCAATCTTTTCAATTTGTGGGCAATACGGATGATGAAGGTTATTTTAAAGTCACGCTGCCGCCGCATGATTACCCTGCAGGCTGGCAAACTATTTACATTCAAAATGAGTACGCCCAGCTAAAATCGCCTTGTTTGGTATTAAGCCTTGAAGCCACTGTTGGTGTGATTACCGATTTGGACGATACCATTTTAGTTTCAGAAGTCACCAAAAAATTTCGGCTTATCACCAATACTTTTCTTAAAAATCCGCTACAGCGTGAGGCCGTTGCTGGGGCGGCGCAAGTGTACCGTCAACTGACATTACAACCACCACACACGCCCATATTTTATTTGTCAGCCACACCAAGGCAGCTATTCAGCTTTGTGCAAAGCTTTTTACAGCACTACAACTTTCCTGCTGGCATGATTATTACGCGCCGATTAACGCGTGATGCTCAGGGTGATTCGTTCAATGTCAAAGCTTATAAAACACAAAAAATCATGCAGCTTTTGCGCGCGTTCCCGCACCTCAAGTTTAAGTTAATTGGTGACGATGGCGAGCATGATCCAGACATATATCATGATATTCAAACGCAGTTTCCACACCAAATTGAGGGTGTTTGGATACGCCGCATTGTGCATACGCACTTAAAATATCCACATCAGCAAGATTTCGAAACCTTAGTGAACCTCTAATGTGAGATGAAATTTAAGTGACTAAATGCACTGTAATGCATGCAACAATTTGCCATGATATTCACTAGAATTCCTACGAGAAAAAAATACTGCCCTGCGAGCCTTATAAATAAAGGCTTACAGGGCAGCGAAAAAGGTTGCGGTTTATACAGCATTAAAATATTTGCCTTTCTGATACTACACCAGTGATAATGTAGGCCAACAATAAGGAGGCTCGATGACCAGCACAGCACACGACTGGCTTAATGCGCATGGCGATTATTTATACCGCTTTGCGCTGGCACGGTTGCGCGACGCGCATTTAGCAGAAGACGCGGTGCAAGAAACGTTTTTAGCGGCCATTAAGAATCCAAACTTTGCCGCACAATCTTCACCGCGAACTTGGCTCACAGGCATTCTCAAACACAAAATTATTGATACCATGCGTAAAGGCCAACGTGAAGTGGTTGCCTCTGACTTGATGAATGAAGATGACGCTAACATGGATGAGTTTTTTGATGCCACGGGTCATTGGGCTGAAAAGCCTGTGGCTTGGAACATACCAAGTGATGCACTGGAACAAAAACAGTTTTTTGGCATCTTACAGGGTTGCTTAGATAAACTACCCAAGAAATTGGCCGCTCTTTTTTTAATGCGCGACGTGCATGAAACCGATAATGAAGAAATTTGTAAGGAGATGCAAATTACCGCGACCAATGCCTAGGTGATGTTATACCGCGCTAGAATGAGTTTAAGAAAATGTTTAGAAATCAATTGGATAACAGGTTAAATAGAGGGGGATGAATTTCATGCTTTCTTGTCAATCTGCCAGCCGCTTGGTTTCACAATCGCTTGATCGGCCACTTCACTGGCAAGAAAAGCTGGCATTACGCTTTCATCTCGCTATTTGCAGACATTGTCGGCGATTTGTCAAACAATTGAACCAACTGCAAAGTGCGGTAAAAACCATGATGCAACGCACGGAGGCCGACGCCAGTATTATGCTCAAACCTGAAGCAAAAGCGCGCATCATGCATATCATTCAACAGCATCATTAATGTATTAAATTTTTAACCGAAAAGGAATCTACAAATGAACACGACCCATAAAGCACTATTCGCCTCAGTAGGCGCAGTTTTTGCACTTTCAGTGGCGATGCCAGCCAGTGCCGCTGAAAATCCATTTACACTTAAAACATTATCTTCAGGCTACCAAGTGGCCGACAATCATGACGCAAAAATGAAAGATGGCAAGTGTGGCACAGGCAAATGTGGAGCCAATAAAAAAACTAAGAGCAAAGCAAAAGATGGCGCTTGTAGCCATGACAAAGCCAAAGAGGGTTCATGCAGTCACGATAAAGCCAAAGAAGGTTCTTGCAGTGCCGAAAAAATGAAAGAAGGTGCTTGCTCAGCTGAAAAGATGAAAGAAGGTTCATGCGGCGGTGAGAAAAAATAACGTTTTTAATTCAAAGCGTTACTAAAAATCGCATGTCGCAATTACGTGACATTCAAGGTGTGGGTTTGGGGTTAAAGCGCGAGCTGATTCCCCAAATCCAAGCACTTTACGGGCAAGATATCATTCGCAATATTGATTTTCTTGAAATTGCGCCCGAAAACTGGATAGGTGCAGGGGGTAAATATCAAGCCCAACTGGATTGGTTTACTGCGCGGTATCCATTCGTGTGTCATGGCCTGTGCTTGTCGCTTGGTGGGCCAGAACCACTCAATGTCTCTTTTATACGCCAGGTCAAAACATTTTTACAACAGCATGAAATTCCACTGTATACCGAACACCTAAGCTTTTGCAGCGACGGCGGCTATTTGTATGACTTACTGCCGATTCCATTTACAGAAGATGCTGTGCATTATGTCGCACAACGTATTCGACAAACGCAGGATATTTTAGGTGAGCGTATTGGCATTGAAAATGCCTCAAGCTATGTTGCGGCACCCATATCTGAAATGGACGAGCTGACTTTTTTAAAAGCCGTGATTGAAGAAGCCGATTGTCTTTTGCACTTGGATATCAACAATATTTACGTCAACAGCGTCAATTTTAATTATGATGCGCATCAGCTACTAAGCGGCATTCCAAGTGAGCGCATTGTTTACGCCCACGTCGCCGGGCATTATCAAGAAGCGCCAGATTTGTTGGTAGATACGCATGGCGAAAATATTACTGATCCGGTCTGGCAGCTATTGCATGCCGCATACCAGCAATTTGGCGTTTTCCCCACGCTTTTGGAGCGCGACTTAAACATTCCGCCGCTGACCACCCTGATTGCTGAAATCGACAAAATCGCTGATATTCAGCTGCAATATGTGCAGAGTTCACATGTCCAATCCGCAGCATGACGCAGTGAATCCATTGCCGGCCTTTCAGGCGTATCAACGGCAATTTACCCAACATATTCGTGACCCGAAAAATCAACCGCGGCCAGCCAACGTACCAGCTAAGCGCATGGCGATTTATACCGAAATTGTGTATAACAATATTGAAGGCACGCTGGCGAGTTGTTTTCCTGTGACAAAAAAAATCCTCAGTGTGCGCCGATGGCAGCAATTGGTGCGCGGATTTATGGCGCACCACCAGGCAAGCACACCTTTTTTTAGAGAAATCCCCGAGCAGTTTTTAATGCATCTAGAAAGCGTCAGCTTAAAAGACTGCAAATTTCCCGCATTTTTACCCAGTCTAATGCATTACGAATGGGTGGAACTCGCGCTTTCCGTGCAAGCAGGCCCCACCAATACGGATAATATTGATGTTAAATCAGACAAGCTCTTAGAAAAGCCCCTTGTCATCGCGCCAACTTTATATTTGTTGCAATATGACTACCCCGTACACCTCATATCACCCGACTATCAACCTAAACAAAAACCTGCACGACCAACTTATTTGCTGGTATTTCGTAATGTAGAACACCAAATCAAGTTTATGGAGCTCAACCCCATGACATTTCAATTGGTGGCACTGTTACAAGAAGAATCGCTGACGGGCCAAGTTGCGCTCGAGAAGTTAGCGAAATCACACCCGCAAATTTCAACGGAGGCAATCATGCAATTTGGCGCAGCAACGCTGGCTGAGCTAAAAGCTAATGAGGTTATTTTAGGCGTAAATAAAGCGCTCATTTAAATTAAAAAAGCGCTTTTTTAACACAAACCTTTTTCGATGCTCTGG
>JAKPIR010000062.1 GCA_029549705.1 Pseudomonadota bacterium
GTTTTACCTGTTTCAGATTCAGTAAATTTTACCAAGACATGCTCAGGTGCAGTTGAAGCCACCACATCAATGCCAAGTCTCTGCCCTAGCACAATAAATAGCAAAGGCATACTCACACAATTACCTTGCTTGGTTGCAAGGTAATTGTGCAAGAGTTTGTTTTTTACCAGTGTACCTTTGGGGTCTTTGAAGTCGTATTGATAGGGTTTGAAGTTATTCCAAGCGCCCGCTTCGTACAGATATTTCTTCACAGCTAACATCTTATCCATGCTGGTGGCGTTAGCCACCAGTAGGGTTTGAATGGTTTTAACGATTGCATCAACTTTCTGGAGATTGGCTTCAATATCAATAGACGGGTCAATCATCTTGTCGATGGTTAATTTCGTCTTTGCGAAATCAATAGAAGCTTCGGGTTGAGAAAGTAGTTTCTCGATTTGCTGTGCTTCTGCAAAGTTTGTTCTGTCGAACACAGTGGCAGAGTTAACAGGCTCGGCAAAAGCCATAGAACTAGCAAAAAATAACAGCGCAAAACAAATGTAAATGAAAGGACAAACTCGGCTCATTTTAATGCCCAACGTTTGAATTAAGGGGCTGGCGTTAGCCAGTCCCGCTTGAATGAATAATAGGGACTTCCCCTACTCGGAACGGCATCTAGGTGCCAAGATTGAGTTTTCGCGTGTTCAATCAAAATGAGAGGGGAAGTCATGACTAATATTACAACGATTGGAATTGATTTGGCAAAGGAAGTATTTGCAGTGTGTGCAATGGATATGACGGGTGCAGTGGTTTATCACAAAGTGCTTAAACGTGATGCTTTTATTAGTTGGGCAGAACAATTATCACCGAGTAATATTGTGATGGAAGCCTGCGGCTCTGCACACCATTGGGGCCGCTGGTTTGCAGAACATGGGCACAGCGCAAAACTCATTGCTGCTGAATTTGTGCAACCCTTTCGTAAAAGCATGGGTGCTAAAAATGATAAGAATGATGCTGAGGCTATTGCCATCGCCTCACGTCAAGCCACCATGCGTTATGTCTCCGTTAAAACTATCGCGCAACAAGAAGCCCTCGTTTGGCATCGTTTACGTGAAGGCTATAAAGAAGAACGTACCGCACACCTCAATCGCATACGAGGCTTACTAGGCGAGTTCGGTATCTGGCCACCACGTAGTGCAGACAAACTCATTCGCTTGTTGCCCACTTACGCTACCAACATGAACATTCCAGAGGGATTAAGATTGGCCATCGAACAAACCTTGCAATACCTCAGTGAACTCCACACGCAAATGGCTAAATGTGACCAACAAATTGCCTTGCATGTTAAATCACATCCAGCGGCTCAACGGCTGACTGAAATGACAGGTATCGGCATGCTCACTGCAAGTGCTACCAGTGCCATGGTCGCCGATGCTAAACACTATAAGAATGGCCGACAGTTTGCTGCATGGTTAGGCCTTGTCCCAAGGCAAATGAGTTCTGGTGGCAAAGCGAAACTTGGGCGGACCACGCGGCGCGGTGACACTTACCTTAGAAGCTTACTGGTACAAGGAGCTAAAAGCACTTTGCAAGTAGCGCTCAGGCAAGCCCCAGATAAAGCCAGTCGCCTACAACAATGGATTATGCAAATCTATCTGCGAGTTGGCTATCACAAGACTTTAGTGGCTATTGCCAACAAACATGCTCGCATGATGTGGGCAATATTGGCAAAGGATGAAAGTTACAATGCATTTTCCTGGCAACGCAATGATGTATAGATGAGAAACGATTAAATGAAATCACCTGCAAAGTGAGATAGTGTTGAGGTAAGACCGAGCACAGAGAGAACCTGACTAACCCTGTGGCCATCAAACCAAAAGAGCAAGCCTGATCAGTGCGCTCTTGTGCGGCCGATGAATGAATGAGGTCTTTGTGCGCGGCTATTATCATGGCCCGCGAAAGTATTAAATGATCCGCAACAAGGCCGACTAGAGAGATGCAGTCTGTTTCCTTGATGCTAATAAACAATGCAGATTAAAGCGGTAGAAGTAAGACTGTAAATGTAAAAACTGAAACTCAATCACACCCGTAAAAACGGGTGTTAGGATGATTTTGCTTGACAGGTAGGGGAAGTCCCTAGAGATGGGTTAGGGTTAAGGCCACTTGCCATCTTTATAATACTCATCTTTGAATAGCACACAGCCATTACAGGGTTGTATGGATTTTAAATCGAGAATTCTCTTTTCAGTGAGGTCGATTAGGCAAGCATTTATTGAGTAAGGATATTCGGAACCATTTTCCTCACCGACAATTAACTTGCATTGAGCGTCTCTAAAACTTAGCCACTTTTGTTGGGATTTTTTTAATGGTTTT
>JAKPIR010000080.1 GCA_029549705.1 Pseudomonadota bacterium
TTGCCGGTTGCTGACTTAATTGATAGTTGCCCCCAACCTTGTTGAGTGTGTAGCCAACAGCAATATCACGCTTTACCAGCGGCACCGGTGGTATCATGTCGGCCGCATAGGCTAGCATCAGCAGACCTGCAATCACGCCAACTGGCGTAATGCTGCCTAAATGATGAGGTGTTTTTTTATATAGCCAGTAAGCCGCACTTGCCCCTAATAAGGTGCTCAGGTAAAACCAAATCGCGTGAATGCTACCAACCATAAAAGGCAGGCAAAAATTAAAGAGCAACATGGCACAAAAGCCAAATAATGCCCAGCTTAGTGTGAATTGTTTGTATTCATCTTCTAAGTATTCATTGGCCACCAGCATGAAGCCTAATAAAAAAATTAGTAGCCAAGCCAGCCAATGACTCGCGCTTTTAAAATACAAAATAAATAACGCACTCAGCAGGTTGCCAAAAATAAACTGCAATAAAAAATAGGGCACTTGTGGGTAGTGAAAGCGCCCATCACCACGAGACAATTTGCCCTTAAACCACTTAACAAAACGGTGTTGTGATTGAGTGCTTGCTTGAGGAAAATCAGTCAATAGGTAGCTAGGCCGGCTGATAATAAAAAGAATGACACCCGCCAACAGCCAATAGCCAGCAAATATTAATAAATCGGAGGCAGCAACATTACGCCCAATCGTGAGCGCATCCCACAAAAACCCGCCAAAAAAGAAAATCGCAGGAAAAAAATCAGCTAATTTTCTGGCGTGATGCTTTAAGCGGTCATGCCAGGAAGTTAAATTTAACAGGGATACCATAAAAAATCTTTTGGCCAAACACTAGATGTAATGGCCAACAATGTAGCCAATGACAATGCCTGTAATCAGGGCGATAGTGAGCCCACGATAGGTAAGTACATCTTTTGAGTAGCCGCGCTTGATCGCGATATAAGAGACCAAATAGCCAATTGCATTGAGCAGCCAGATGACGCCAATCGAAAGCACTTTTACAATTAAAGGCCCGATAATAGGGATTAAGCCGATTGCCCCGACCAGCCAGGCAAAAGCACTGGTTAAAATGCCATAAACCACTGCACCGCTGGCAATTACCCGTTTATCCAATCCAAAATATAAACCTGTCCATACCAGCACGACTAATAACAACAGTAGCGGCAACATCTTATGCCAACTACCGCGCTCAGGTTTATCAAATAGGGTTTCTTCAGGGCTGATTTCTACAAATTCATCCCGCACTTTGTTGGGTGGCGTTTGCTCGGACACTATGTATCACTCATCAAGGTGTGCTTAAAATGCACCCTTGAAAACACTGCTACAAAATGAGCACTAACTAACTTCGGCAATCGGAATCACTTTCTTGATTTTGTCAAAAGCGCCTTTATATTCAGTCATTTGGTCAAAGTTTAAATACTTATAAATTTCGGCCGTATTGCTTAATTTATTACCAACGGTTTCTAAATACTCGGCGTGCGTTGGCATGCGGCCAAGTTTGGCGCACACTGCTGCAAGCTCTGCAGAACCCAAATAAACGCGCGCGTCACGACCCATGCGGTTATCAAAGTTACGGGTACTGGTTGAAAATACTGTGGCTTTATCTGCCACCCGTGCTTGATTACCCATACACAATGAGCATCCAGGAATCTCAGTTCGTGCGCCTGCCACCCCAAAGGTTGAATAAACGCCTTCATCACGTAACTGTGCTTCATCCATACGCGTTGGCGGTGCAATCCACAACCGGGTAGGAATATTGCCTGAGCCTTCCAACACCTTTGCTGCAGCGCGATAATGGCCGATATTGGTCATACAACTGCCAATAAATACTTCATCAATCTTGTCACCCACCACGGCTGATAGTGGCTTGATGTCATCGGGGTCATTTGGGCACGCTACTAGCGGCTCTTTAATGGTATTCAAATCAATTTCAATCACATGCGCATATTCTGCGTCGGCATCCGGCTGCAGCAATTCAGGTTTAGCAAGCCAAGCTTGCATATTTTCAATACGACGCTGCAAAGTCCGTGCATCCTGATAACCACTATCTATCATATTTTGTAGTAAAACAATATTAGAGTTTAAAAACTCGATGACTGGTGCTTTATTCAGCAATACAGTGCAACCATTGGCAGAGCGTTCAGCTGAAGCATCTGCAAACTCAAACGCTTGCTCTACTTTTAAATCTGGCAGGCCTTCAATTTCTAAAATGCGGCCGTTAAATACATTCTTTTTGCCAGTTTTACCCACGGTGAGCGAGCCCTCTTGTATGGCCGCATAAGGAATTGCGTTAACCAAGTCACGCAGGGTAATCCCTGGCTGCATGGTGCCTTTAAAGCGCACCAGTACAGATTCTGGCATATCCAGTGGCATAGCGCCTGTGGCGGCAGCGAAGGCCACCAAGCCCGAACCTGCCGGAAATGAAATGCCAATCGGAAAACGCGTATGTGAATCACCGCCTGTTCCCACCGTGTCGGGCAAAATCATGCGGTTCAACCATGAGTGAATCACGCCATCGCCCGGCCGCAACGAAACGCCGCCACGGCTAGATATAAACTCAGGTAACTCGTGTTGTAATTTAATATCAACTGGCTTTGGATAAGCGGCGGTGTGACAAAAACTTTGCATCACTAAATCAGCACTAAAGCCTAAGCAAGCCAACTCTTTTAGTTCATCGCGCGTCATGCCGCCAGTGGTATCCTGAGAGCCGACTGTGGTGGCTTTTGGTTCACAATAGGTATTGGGGCGCACGCCCACACCTTCTGGTAGACCACAAGCGCGGCCGACCATTTTTTGTGCAAGCGTGTAACCTTTGGCTGAAGCGACTTCTGGCGTTGCTTTAATAAATGTGGTCGTTTCAGAAAGACCTAACGACCTACGCGCGTTTGCAGTCAGACCACGGCCTATAATCAGTGGAATCCGACCGCCTGCGCGCACCTCGTCTGGCATGGTGACTGGGTTTAGCGTGAACGTAGCAATAATGTCACCCGCTTCATTGAGTACTTTGCCCGCGTAAGGTTGAATGGTAATCACATCCCCTGTCGCCATTTTTGAAACATCACATTGAATCGGCAGTGCGCCTGAATCTTCTGCCGTATTGAAGAAAATCGGTGCAATTTTGCCGCCTAGAATCACTCCTCCTGTACGTTTGTTTGGAATATGTGGAATATCGTTTCCCATATACCATTGGACTGAGTTAATCGCAGATTTGCGTGACGAGCCAGTACCCACCACATCGCCCACATAAGCTAAGGGCAACCCTTTTTGCTTAAGCGCCTCTATTATTTTTAAGCCATCGGGCATTTTATTAATGAGCATGGCTTTTGCATGCAGTGGAATATCCGGGCGACTCCACGCATCTTGCGCGGGGCTTAAATCGTCGGTATTGGTTTCACCATCTACTTTAAACACAACCATTTTTATTTCTTCTGCGAGCGCTGGTGCATTGGTGAACCACTCAGCATTGGCCCAAGATTCAATGAGTTGTTTTGCGTGTAGGTTGCCGGCCTTCATTTTTATGTCCACATCATGAAATGCATCAAACATAAGAATAGTATTACTCAACGCTTTTACGGCATGCGCCGCCATAGGGGTATCGAGCAATGCCACCAACGCCTGCACGTTATAGCCGCCCAACATCGTACCAAGTAGTTCAACCGCCTTTTCTGCTGAAATAAGCGGAGAACTTGCCCTGCCATTGGCGACATCAGCCAAAAAGGCTGCTTTAACGTAGGCTGCCTGATCAACACCGGCAGGAGTGCGATGAGTAATGAGATCAAGTAACAGTTCACCTTCACCGGTCGGCGGGTTTTTTAGTAACGCAACGACCTGGGCTACTTGCTCGGCGTTTAACGGAAGTGGTGGGAGTTGTTGCGTTGCACGCTCTTGCACGTGCGCGGTATAGGCTTTTAGCATGGCTGATTCTGTTTAGTTTAGGTTAGTTTAAAAAATTAGCATTATTATAAACCAGCCTAACAGCCATGAGGTTTTAGTTCAAACCAACATCATGAAAATCAGGCTAATTATTTACATAAAAATCTTTGGCAAAAGGCGTATTGCAACTGGTGCCGCGCATTGAAGCCTCAAATTTATCCAGCACAGCGCTTTGGTAACCTTTGCCATTAATGAGCTCTAAGTAGGCACGCACTTCTGAGGCATCCGCAAAACCGTTTTTGTCTTTATCCATTAAGGCAATATTATCTTCAACGGTTGGCCCAGTATATTTACCATTGGCATCGGTTAAATAATCCAGCACGGTTGCACCATGTGCAAGCGTTGCCACCGTCAGTAAACTCGCTGTCAAAACGGCCTTAATAAAACGCTGATGTGTGTTCATGATTCGCTCCTTGTATCACTAGGACTCATCTTACACACAAACATTCAAACGCTATGTGACTTTATGCACAATTAGCGTTTAGGCAATCTTCGCCCAAAGTGCCGGGCCAGTTTGATGCACAGATTCACCACGCGAGGTGACCGCGACCGTTACGGGC
>JAKPIR010000094.1 GCA_029549705.1 Pseudomonadota bacterium
AGCCATCCGACCGCGATATCCGGTTTGATTGCAAAGCTTGCAGCCCTTCGCCTTGTAAATTTGTGGTTTATCCGTTGTTTTCAGCCGTAATATTTTCCGTTCCAAACCATCTGGCTTATGTGCTACCTTACAATGCGGACAAAGTACACGCACCAAGCGTTGTGCGACCACACCAATGATATTGCCCGCCATAATGTCTGGCAGAATGCCAATGTCGGCCAAACGTGGAAAAGCCCCTAATGCTGAGTTAGTGTGTAGGGTGCTAAACACTTGATGGCCTGTCATGGCTGCACGAAAAGCCATCGTAGCAGTATCAGTGTCACGTATCTCACCCACTAATATAATGTCCGGGTCCTGCCGCATAATGGATCGGATTCCATTGGCAAAGTCTACTTTGTTGACCTCAGCCACCGAAGTTTGCCGCATCATCGTAACGGGGTATTCCACCGGGTCTTCCAGCGTCATGATATTGACGGCTTCAGTATTTCGGTGTGAAAGTAATGAATACAGCGTTGTGGTTTTACCACTACCTGTGGGCCCGGTTACAATCAAGATACCTTCCGGGCGCGTCATCATCAGGCGCATTTCGTCCAGTGTTGATGGCCTCAGGCCCATGCGCTCCATTGGAATAATCGATTTTTCACGATCTAGCACACGTAACACGATATTTTCACCATGTATCGTCGGGTGCGTAGAAACCCTAAAATCAATTGGGCGACCGCACAAATTCATATTCAATCGACCATCTTGAGGGGCGCGTGTTTCCGCAATATCAAGGCCGCTCACCACCTTGAGCCTAACCGCCAGACCACCCCAATAGCTTTTATGCAAACTTCGTATTTGCTGAAGCACGCCATCAATTCTGTATCGAATACGCAAAAACGCATACTCTGGTTCAAAGTGAATGTCAGATGCGCCGCGCTTTACAGCATCCATCAACAAAGCCCCAACTAGTCGCACCACCGGCTGGGTATATTCATCGCCACCCGCCGTCAGACTTTGATAATCAATTTCACCTGTTTCAATTTCACGCAAAATGCCATCTACAGATAATTCATATCCATAAAACTGATCAATAAACTCTTCAAGTTGCGCCTCTGCCGCCAACACCGGTTTTAGCTGAATCTGACCGCCGAGCATTGCACGCAATTGGTCTAGTGCTACAACATTGAATAAATCTGCCATGGCCACCACCATGGACTTGCTAGACTCCTCAAATGCAACGGGTAATACATGATAGCGGCGGCAAAAGTCCTGCGGCACCATTTGTAGTGCCTCTATATCGGCCACAACCGCAGATAAGTCTACGCTTTCTTGACCGATGGTATGCGCTACCGTATCGCGCACCATCGCTTCCGTAACAAACCCTAAACGCACCAGTTGGCGACCCAATGGCAAATCGTTTTGCTCTTGCTCTATCAGTGCAATGCGTAGCTGATCTTGACTAATCAAGCCTTGCTGCACCATGAGTTCACCTAGGCGAAGTATGCGTCGCTGTTCAGCCATCTATTTAACCTGTTTTGTTATTTTTAGAGTGAATATTGTCATTTTTGTAACGCTTGAATTCTCGTTTCTACGGTGGCTCTATCAGGGCTGGTAGCACCTGATTGATTTAACAAAGCCAATGCTCGCTGATACTGCGTCAAGGCTAAGTCTGATTTCCTTATTTGTTCTAAACTCACCGCTAAATTAAATGCGTAATCCGCGTTTTGCGGAGCAAGCCTACTTGCCTCAAAATATGCGCTTTGGGCAGCAACCCATTGGCCTTGCTCAGCGTATATATTGCCTAAAGCAGCATGTAAATTAGCCGCCTCCGGCTGTTGTACAAGCATGTTTTTAATATGACTTTCTGAGTTCTGTTCTATGCTATCGCTTCCGACGCCCCTTTCTTTCTGGCTCAGCAGCGCGGTTTGCGCAATCACGTTTTTGGGTTCAACCTCTAGCACTTTATGAAACCAGCCTTCAGCATCAGCATTGCGACCTTGCCGTTGCGCGATAACAGCCATGCCAAGTAAAGCATCGACATTACGCACATCTTTTTGCAGCACAGCCCGGTATTGTTGTTGTGCAGTTGCATCTTCACCACGATTTAATGCTTCATACGCAGCCAATAATGTTGGGTCAACACCTGTGACTGATGATTTGGTCGTCAACTTCAATGGTGCGTTTTTTGAACGTTTAGTGTTTACTAACTGCTGAGTATCTTCAAGAGAAGCGTCATTGTTTTCAGCGGCATTCGCGACTCTATATTTTGTAGCATTTGTTTTAACCGGTTTTTGCCTTGTTTTTTTTAGCTCATCATCTTCAGTAGAAAATGAATTGGACTGCGCAGATTGTTCTGCTTGAGTTTCCTCGCTAATCTTTTCCTGTTGACTCGCGCCTATTGCGGTTACTTGCGTATTTGATTCTGGCTGAGGTTGCGGCGAAGTCTCTTTAACATCTACAGGCTGAATAGGGGTAGGCTGTGCAATCGGTACATTTAATTTGGTTGATGCCATTTGCGGCGTGGATAAACTCTGTATATAGGCGTATCCCTGAAAACCTAACAAAATAATGGCCGCCCCGGCGACACCGATGATCAATAAATTTAAATTTGAACTTGGCTTACTTGCAGCCTGATTGGCCACAAACACTTTTGCAGCCTCCCGATGCTTTAACTCGCTATCGCGATGAACTGACGCTTCTTCAAATGGTTGATGCGGTGTTTTGCTTTTATTACTGTTATGCGCTTCTTCGACAGGAGCCAATTCAAGTGATAGCCCTGAATCATCCTCGATGAATTTCTTTTTATCGCGTTCAGCCTGCTTATCTTTTTCAGCACTCGCCAAAGCCTTAATGAGTAAACTCATGGCGCAACTTACCTTTCACCATCAACTTCAAGCGTTTGTTGTAACTGTGAGCTAGGTAAATATTGCTTATATCGAGAGAGTTCATCGCTCTCCAAACTGGCATTTTTCACGACCGTTGGGCGTAAGAAAATCACCAGCTCCGTTTTCTTATTGGCATAATCACGTCCTTTAAAAATTTCACCAAACCCTTTAATCTCTGACAAACCAGGTACTTTATCAGTGTTACGCTGTATCTCATCTTGCATCAATCCACCTAATATTGCTGTATTACCACTATTGACCTGCAAAAGTGACTCCATCTCACGTACTTGAATTTGGGGTACTTGGCTCGCAATATTGGCCAATTGCGGGTTAGGGTCACGTACAAAGCTCACCACACGTGAAATGGTTGGGCGTACATTGATATTTACCGCGCTGTTTTCATTAATTTGTGGTGTCACACTCATCACAATACCCACAGGCACAGTATTTGGCGTGGTGGTTACGGTCGATAGTACGCCGCCTTGCGTGGCCTGAGACTGTTGCGCTTGTACAGTAAAATATACGATGTTATCAACTACTTTTAAAATGGCGGTTTGATTATTTAGCACCATCAGTTTTGGGCTGGATATTACTTTTGTATCACCGAACTGCTTCAGTAAAGTGACTGAGGCAGCAAGATTACCAAGCGAACTCACCGGGTTTAAATATCCTATTGCAAACCCATTGCTGGCAGGGTTGATGTTAGGCCCTAGTGATTGTTGAAAGGTAAAACCACTGCTGGTGGCGGTATTGCCAAAACGACTCCAATCAATCCCAGCTTGAAAACTGTCATTTAGCCGCACCTCTACAATTGTTGCTTCTATCAACACCTGTCGACGTGCGCTGGACATCACCTTATCAATGAAATCCTGTATCTTTTCATGTTGTTTATTGGTAGCACGCACATTGATAATGCCCGCTTCGCGGTTCACAATGACTGTACCTGCGAATAAGGTTTTAAATTCGTTACGGTCTTCCTCGCGCTCACTTTTTAAATCCGCTAAATTCGCTGCTTCATTTTCTGTACTTTTACCTACCTGATTGGACTTTGATTTAGCGTTTGCCTTACTTGTAGCACCAGAACGGGTGATAAGCACCTCTTTGTCAGTTTCCGCCAATATATCTTTGAGATTCTTCTCTAATGTTTCCCAAAAGTGGCTTTTTGATTCACTTGTTACTGAAGTGCGCGAACTATTATTGGCGCCATTACCTGCGCTGTTACTGATAGTGCCATTTGCCCCTGAACTTTGTGAAGCACTCGAGATTTGTCCATCAGCCCCAATAAAACTGGTGGTGTCACGCGACATGTTGACGTAGTCTACTTTATACGTCCGCAACACCGGCTGGTCTGGCGCAATGGTCAGTACATTATTTTGAATGTTGTAAGTTAAATCCACTTGCTTAGAAATGCGCTCTAAAATCGATGGCAAAGTCTGATCTACTGCGTTTAAGGTCACATTTCCTTTGATATTTGGGTGAATATCCACATTAAACTTACTATCGCGCGCAATGGCAAACAACACTTCTCTAACAGGTGTGTCATACACCACAATACTGTAAACAGGTTCTTTTGCCTTAGCCTTTGGTGGTGGCAGATAGGTGTTTTTTGTAACAGGTTTGGGAATGTCAGCTACATTGGTGATAACTGTATTTGGCTGGCTTGCACCATCATTTTGACCATCAATATGGCCGCTTGAAGGCTGGATTTTTGACTCATGCGCGCACGATGCCAATGCCATGGCTACGCACGCCAAGAGTGTGATTCGAATATTATTTGTCAAAGGATTTACCCCTTATTTTTTGCATTACTGCATTTTTGCACACTATTGCAAAAATGCAAGAAGTATTTTATACAAAATACCAAAGCAAAACAATAATTTACAGGGGTTTTCTATTGCGATTGTTCAAGCTCTTTATTAATTCCGGCTATTGTACGCAGCTGGGGGCGATTATTTTTGATGTGATTTGGCAGATCTTGCAAAGCAGATACCGCCTCAGTACGCTGAGAAAATACACCATACAAAAACACCGTAAGGTTAGCGCCATTTTGCTTCTTTTGGTACGCGTACAATTTGTCGACTTCTAGCTGACGGCTCAATGCATCTAAATCCTCTTTCACCTGCACCTCATCTGATGAGGTCATCAACTGTAGGGTGATACGCTCGGGCGAGCCTTCTCGAAGCAGTGTTCTTGTGGCATCCAACCGGCTCTCTAGTAAATTCTGCTTGGGCGCCATCTGCGATGCTGTGTTGGCTGGCTGTTTGGAGTTGGTGATGGTGTTGTTTTCAGTTGCTATCTGGTTTGGTGTATTTGCAGACTGATTGACGATAAGCGCGCTATCTTCAGATTGCGGCTGATGATTTTGGCGGAGCAAATAGGTGGTCAGCGCCAGCAATAGCGCAATGAGTACTATGCCAATCAATATGGGCTGGGATAACAACACCTTGCTTGGTGCGCTTGCGCTTTTGCCAAACTCACTATCTTGAATTGCCGCATTGACGTGCTTGACACTGACTTGATGTACATTTTCTGCATAAGCTGCCAGCAAGCTTTTTTCTGCAAGAATATTCACGCGCCGCACCAAGCCTTGCGCAGCAGCTGAGAGTTTTTTGATGGCTTCATCTGTAAACAAATGCGGTCCATAATAGCCTGCCGCACGCAGGCGAAAAATAAGATATTCGCCAATATCTTTTGTTTGTAGTGGGCCTAGATGAAAGCTATGGGTAATCCGCTCGCGCAGTTGACGAATGTGTGGTTGATTTAAATTGGTATCAAGTTCTGGTTGGCCAAATAAGACGATTTGTAGCAACTTGTCTTGCTTGGTTTCAAGGTTTGAGAGTAGCCTGATTTCTTCAAGCGTCGCCAGCGGCATGCCTTGCGCTTCTTCAACAAAAATAACGACTTGGCGCCCCTCTTGGTGCCGAGCTAATAAATGTGTCTGTAGCGCCTGCATGACCTTGAGGCGATCAGCATTTTTGGGCAATTTGAGTTGTAACTCAAATGCAATGGCGTGCAACACATCTTCAGGGGCAACACTCGGGTTAGCGAGATAAATACTTTCAATTTTTTCTGGCAAAATAGTTTGCAACATGCGGCATAGCATGGTTTTGCCACTGCCGACCTCACCCACCACCTTAATAATGCCCTCGCCGTTGGTAATAGCATAGACGAGCGCGTCTAAAACCGCACCCCGATTACCCCCTGAAAAGAAAAAATCGGTGTTGGGGGTGATTTTAAAAGGAGGTTCTTTTAGGCCAAAGTGCGGGTAATACACAGCGCATCCAGTATTTGTCAGCTATTTTCAGGCGTACTCATGCGGCTATATAACGTGGTTCGATTCACGTTCAACAACTTTGCGGCTTGACTTAGATTACCATGTGTAATCTTCATGGCCGCTTCAATATAGGCCTTTTCCCAAGTTTTAAGCACCGCATCTAAAGTCACGTTTGCTTGAGTTTGCAGGTGGCGTTGCGCTTGCGCCATCATTGCAGATTCATCGTTAAAGTTGATTTGCTCTGCACTAGCGCCCTCTGGCGCGGCGTGAGACAAATCAAACTCAGCAACCAAATCATTTGCATTGAGCGTTTTGCCAGCATATTTGGCAATTAGTCGAATCACCACATTTCTTAGCTCGCGCACATTGCCGGGGAAATTATATTCAAGCCAGCGCGCTTGCGCTGAGGCATCCAGCGTGAAGGGAGCTTGCCCAATTTGTTTGGCGTAGAATGAAATAAAGTGATCGCGTAATAACGCTTTATCCTCCCCCAACTCTCTAAGTGGCGGCACGTGAACAGCAAATACACTTAAACGATGATATAAGTCTGACCTAAACTTACCTGCACGCACTTCTAATCGAAGGTCACGATTGGTAGCAGCAACGATACGCGCACGACTTTTTCGGGTTTGTGTTTCACCAATTCGCTGATATTCGCCATTTTCTAATACGCGTAGCAATTTTGCCTGCAATTCTAATGGCAGTTCGCCAATTTCATCCAAAAACAGCGTGCCTTCGCTCGCGTCTTCAAAGTAGCCTGTGTGCGCAGAAACCGCACCTGTAAAAGCACCTTTGGTATGACCAAATAAAATAGACTCGGCCAATAAAGGCGAAATTGCGGCACAATTCACCGATAAATAGGGGTGCATTTTACGTTTACTTGCATGGTGGAAGCTCCCGGCTACCAACTCTTTACCGCTACCCGATTCACCCTCTATGAGTACTGGAAATGGCGAGTCTGCAAACTGGTTAATTTGCAGACGCAAGGCCTGCATTGGCAAGCTGTTGCCTAATAAGCCGTCATGCTCTTGCTCGGCCTTAATTTCATTCAGCTCTACATCTTGCACCTTTAGTGCATTTAAGAGCATGTCTTTGAGTTTATCGACATCGCATGGCTTGGCAATGAAGTCCACGGCGCCCAATGACAGTGCGCGCTTCACATTAACATCATCACTTTGCCCAGAAAGCACATGAATTTTAATGGTAGGCGAGTGCGCCAATAACGCGCTGATGACTTTAAAGCCTTCTTCAGGCGTGTGCGGTGAAGGCGGCAGCCCTAAATCAACTAAGGCCAAGGCTGGCGGGGCGTCTTGCTGCAACAATAAACTTTTGAGTTGCGCATGCGATTCAGCTACACATACATCAAAGTACTTACTTAAAACAAAGTGCAACGTATCCGTAATTAAAGGGTCATCATCAATAATCATTAAAACTGGACGAGGTACAGCCATTCACAAACCTTTACGAAAAAATTGGTGTAATCGGTAATACTATAGCCTTAATGGCTACGCGTATCAATGAGTTTGACGAATACAACCCGTATCCACGCTAGCGTTTTGAAAGTGTTTTGATTGCTACAGAAAATTTGGGGTGGCTGATGGGGCTCGAACCCACGACAACTGGAATCACAATCCAGGGCTCTACCAGCTGAGCTACAGCCACCATAGAGACTGACAAGTTGGCCTGCCCGACAGGAATCGAACCTGTAACCCCCAGCTTAGAAGGCTGGTGCTCTATCCGGTTGAGCTACGGGCAGATATGGTTACACAATTACGACTAAAGGCAAGACCAAAAAAAACTGGTCGGCGTGGAGAGATTCGAACTCCCGACATCCTGCTCCCAAAGCAGGCGCGCTACCAGGCTACGCTACACGCCGAAGAGGCAGAAATATACTGGAAACCGAGCGATAGGTCAATTCTAATATGTTAAAATGCGACATTATTTTTAATAATTGATAAGAATTCACCTCCAAAACTCATGACAGCTCAAATAATCGACGGCAAAGCCATTGCCGAAACTCTATTAAACTCGATCAAAACACGCATTCAACATCGCCTTCAGGCAAATAAACGTGCGCCTGGCTTGGCGGTCATTCTTGTGGGTGCCGACCCTGCATCGGCCATTTATGTGCGCAACAAGCGTTTGGCGTGTGAGAAAGTTGGAATAAAATCTAGCGCTTACGACTTGCCTGCAACCACAACCGAAGCGGAATTGCTTGCACTAATTGACGAGTTAAATGCAGACGAGACGATTGACGGCATCCTCGTGCAATCTCCGTTACCACCACAAATCAAGGATGAGCATGTGATTGAGCACATCAACCCCAATAAAGATGTGGATGGCTTTCATCCCTACAATATTGGCAGGCTGGCGGTTCGTCAGCCAACGCTACGTTCATGCACGCCTTTTGGCGTGATTAAAATGCTTGAAGCCACCAATATTTCGCTGATGGGCTTAGATGCAGTGGTGGTTGGTGTTTCAAATCATGTTGGGCGACCAATGGCACTGGAGTTGTTGTTAGCCGGCTGCACCGTCACAAGTTGCCATCGCCATACCAAAGATTTGGCGAAACAAGTGATGCAGGCAGATTTAGTCGTGGCGGCGGCAGGCAAGCATGGACTGATTAAAGGTGAATGGATTAAGCCTGGTGCAATTGTGATTGATATCGGCATTAACCGCCTAGAAAATGGCAGTATTGCTGGTGACGTGGATTTTGCGGCTGCCAAGCAACGTGCCGGCTACATTACGCCGGTGCCGGGTGGCGTGGGGCCCATGACGGTGGCTACCCTCATGGAAAACACTTTACTCGCATTAGAGTTGAAAGAAAAAGCGCAATAATTAACCAGCAAATCTTACAAACAATTCAAGTAATTACACGATATTTTGCATCAAAACTTTTTTCAGTGTACACTCACGCGCTTAATTTTATTAAGTCACTTTTTTAGTCTTTAAGGCAAAACATGGCAGACGTTATCAGTAAACAATTTACGCCTTATCAGCCAAAACCTGATGAGCAATACATGAGCAAAGCGCAACTTAATCATTTTCGTAAAATTTTAAATGATTGGAAGGCTGAACTAAGCCACGATTTAGACAATACAATCCACACCATGCAAGATGAGGTGACGATGTTTGCCGACCCGAACGACCGCGCCAGCCAAGAATCTGATATGACATTAGAATTACGCAATCGTGACCGTGAGCGCAAACTCATTAAAAAAATTGATGAGACATTACGCAACATTGATGAGGGTGATTATGGCTATTGTGAAGGTTGTGGCATCGAAATTGGGCTAAAACGCATGGAAGCAAGACCTACCGCAACGCTTTGTATTGATTGCAAAACCCTCGATGAGATG
>JAKPIR010000095.1 GCA_029549705.1 Pseudomonadota bacterium
TGTTGCGCTAAGTCTTTCAACGTTGCACTCACGACCCGTTGCCGCTGCGTGGTACCCTGCTGCACGACCGCTGCGGGCATCTGTGGCGAAACGCCATGGGCTATGAGTTGCTCGCAGATTTGCGCCAGCCCAACTAGCCCCATGTAAATCACCACCGTTTGGCGAGGCCGAGACATGGCCACCCAATCCAAATCGAGTGTGCCGTCTTTGAGATGCCCAGTGATAAATAAACAGGCTTGCGCATAATCGCGATGCGTCAACGGAATCCCCGCGTAGCTCGATACGCCATTGGCTGCGCTGATTCCGGGCACCACCTGAAATGGCACTTTTTGCTGCATCAGCGTTTCTATTTCCTCACCACCACGGCCAAATATAAAAGGGTCGCCGCCTTTCAGGCGTAGTACGCGTTTACCTGCTAACGCTAGTTTTGCCAGTAACTCGTTGATTTCATCCTGCGGCAGGGTATGTTGATCGCGCGACTTTCCTACATAAATCAACTCCGCATCGCGCCTGACTAAATCCATCACTTCAGGACTCACCAATTTATCGTACACGCACACATCGCATTGCTGCATCAGCCGCAGCGCCCTAAAAGTGAGCAAATCCGGGTCACCAGGGCCACCGCCAACCAAATAGACTTCGCCCATTTGCTTGGTGCCAGGCTGTTCAATGATGGCCTTTTCTAATGCTAATCTTGCCGCCGATTCCTGACCTGCTAATATGCGCTCCACGATTGGGCCTTGTAATATCCCTTCCCAAAAGATGCGCCGCTCCTGGCTTGTGGCAAATCTGGCTTTAACTTTATCTCGAAACTCCCCCGCAATAGCTGCAATACGGCCATAGCCCGCGGGGAGCATGGTTTCAATTTTGGTACGGATATAGCGCGCCAATACGGGTGCTGTGCCTTCACTTGAGATAGCAATCACTATCGGCGCACGTTCTACTATTGAGGCCATGGTAAACGTGCATAATGCTGGCGCATCTACGACATTGACTGGGATATTCTGCGCTTTGGCCGCGACCGATACCGCACAATTGACGGCATCATCATCGGTTGCGGCAATCACTAGGCACGCCATATGGATATGCTGTGGCTCAAAGTGCGCCGGAATATAAGTAATTTTTTCTGCGTCAACCAGCGCTTGCAACTGCGAACAAATTTCAGGCGCAAAAAGCTTAACCGACGCATTAGCCCTAAGTAGTAACGACACCTTGCGTAACGCCACCTCACCGCCGCCGATGACCACGCAAAGGCGCTGAGTAATGTTGATAAAAATGGGCAGCGCTTGCATAGCGTGATTGAATCAGTGTTTAAAAGGTTAAATGGTTTAAATAAGCTTCAAATCTGCTATTTGGCGCGTAATAATTCTTTAAGCGCTTGTTTGGCTTCAATATCACCTTGCAAGGCAGAAAGCCGAAACCAATAAAAAGCTTCTTTTCTATTTCGTTCTACACCGCGGCCCTCGTTGTACATATTGCCCAAGTTATATTGCGCATCCACATCATTTTGGTCAGCAGCTAACAAATACCAATTCTGCGCTTGCTGATAATCTTGTGCAACACCGGCACCCACGTCAAATGCATAGCCCAACATTGACTGCGCCGAAGCATAACCTTGGTCGGCCGATTTACGATACCAAGCCACCGCTTGCTTTTGATCCTCTTTAACGCCACGACCGTAAAAGTACATTTGTCCAAGATTGTATTCGGCTGTTGGATTTTTTTCCGCCGCCGCTTTGCGATACCACATCAGCGCCTTTTCATAGTCCATCTTTACGCCTTGCCCAAGTTCATACATCACACCCAAATAAGTTTGGGCATCGGTATGCCCTTCTTTAGCTGATTGCTGAAACGCTTTTAAGGCTAGTCCGTAATTTTCTTTTTCATACGCGCTTACGCCTTCGTCATAATCGGCTAAGGCTGAAAAAGAAAAAAACAGCATGAGCCATAGCATGGTCACTAATCTGAACATTGCAGTATTCCCTCCGGATTTTCGTAGCAAGAGTTGTTTAAAGTAAGGTTTCGATTTTAAAGGATTAAGCCGTTTGGGCAAGTAAAAATATCTTTTTCAGCTTACAAAATCGCTCGAGAGAAAAACAATGCCCTGGGAGCCTTTATTTACAAGGCTTCCAGGGCAGTCAAAAAGGTTGGGGTTAAAATAGCGGTCAATTAACCCTGATGAATCGGTTAATTCAGCGTGATTTTTTCTCCGCTTTCTGCATGAAAATAAGTTAAATGTGCAAAGCTACTGCCACCTGAAGTCAACGACCCATCAAACAACGACTGCCCGTCTACATCAACAATTGCGTAACCATTATGATAAAGCGTCACTTCAGCAAGTTTAGGGGCAACAGTCTCAGCATTAGCAGCTGCTTTCAATTTGCCAGCACGTTTCGTCAAGTCGTGTTGGCTTTCGCGCATTTCAAAACTAATGCAATTTTCTTCCTCTGCCTCGGAATAAACTTCCCATTGACGACCGCCAGTCAGTTGCGTGAGCCAAGCTGGCAAATCAACTTCAACACGGCAAACGATAGGCTCCTCCCACTCTGGATGACGAAGCTCTGCATGCGTGAGCTCAATTGCGTTATGTTGATTGGTATTTTGTGTCATGATATTCCCTTCTTGCCATTATAATACTTCATATTGACGATGGTGGCGGTTAGGCCATTTTTCAAGTGCGCTAATTTTAAGTAAGCTTGGCAACCACAGATATTTAACGGCGTGTTAATACCTAAAGTTTACAGTGTGCGGCAAATAATGCCAAAATAAACAAATAAAAATAAGGGGTTTTTATGTTCAGTGGCATCAGCGAAATTTCAACCTTACTCGCGCAAAACAGCATGTTGTTTATCACCATTTCAGTGATATTGGGCTTGCTGGTGGGCAGCTTTCTAAATGTGGTGATTTATCGCATGCCCAAAATCATGGAACGCGAATGGCACAATAACTGCCTTGAACTGCAAGGCATGGAGATTCCAGAACAGCCGAAATTCAGCATTTCAAAACCGCGTTCTGCCTGCCCGCATTGCGGACATCAAATTACGGCGCTTGAAAATATCCCGGTGATTAGCTATTTGTTTTTACAAGGAAAATGCAGCAGTTGCAAAGCTAAAATCAGCCCCCGCTATCCGCTCATAGAAGCACTCACTGGCCTACTCATTGGGCTGGTTAGCTGGAAATTTGGCTATAGCAGTTTGACGCTTTTTGCTTGGGTTTTCACGTTTGCACTCATCACACTTACGTTTATTGATTTTGATACGCAATTATTACCCGATGACATCACGCTACCGCTATTATGGCTTGGTTTATTTGTGAACCTAACTAATGGTTTTGCAACGTTAAAATCGGCCGTTATCGGCGCCATTGCAGGCTATCTGATTTTATGGTCTATCTACTGGATCTTCAAACTGGTGACCGGCAAAGAAGGCATGGGCTATGGCGACTTTAAATTACTGGCAGCCATCGGCGCATGGTTTGGCTGGCAACTATTACCTGCGGTAATATTATTATCGTCCATCGTCGGGGTTATTATTGGGGTTGGGCTCATCATCTACGCGAAGCGTGGCCGTGAAGTGCCCATGCCGTTTGGCCCATTTCTGGCGCTTGGTGGCATTGCGGCCCTATTCTTTGGTCCGCAACTCGCCAGTTACTATCTGCACTGATGTCGATTATTGCACTCACAGGCGGGCTGGGGTCT
>JAKPIR010000118.1 GCA_029549705.1 Pseudomonadota bacterium
CTTCAGGCCCAATGTCCAAGCTTCTGCTTTGGCAAAGCCTTTCGCTTTTGTTGTGATTCCAGCATCATTTGCTGTGCCTTGGGCAATACCGACCGTGTTGTAGTCAGATGCATCAAATTCACTGTAGCGTGCGCCAACTTCCCATAAACCGCCTTTAAATGTGCTTGGATCAAAATCATTTTTCGGTTTTAGGCCGCCAAATACGCCATTTTTGTAAGAATCGGCATAGGCTTCGCCGGTGATTGACCATAACGCTTCGGCATACCAGTTTTCAGTGTCTAAATCGTAGCTACGCACCAGCGTTTTAAAGTCATTGTTTTGTTGCATCCACTCTGCCTGTACTTTAAATGGCCCATAAGCGACTGCGCCCTCCAGTCCAACGCGGCTTCTATCAATAGCACTGAATGCAGCATTGCCCAACACAGGTGCCGTATAAAATGTTGCGCCACGCGCCTCAGTACGGCCATTTCCACCCACTGTGCCTTGTGGCAAATCACCCTGCGAGAATGATGCCCCTGCATGCAACACCATTTCTTTGTTTTCCATCATTTCTGCAAAGTTAGCGGTGACGCGGCCTATGATGTCTTTTCCGTCTTCACGAATATCAGATTCTGCATTTTTCAAGCTGCCGTTTGAAGCAGCTAAAGCGTAAGTGACGCCAGTAAAGGGGGTGCCGTGCACCATCACGCCAATTTCTTTGGTTGGAGCAAGCGCATTCACGTAAGAGCGCTCCATAAAATCAATATTGTTAGAACTGGTTAATTCCTCCAGATTCATCGGCATTTTGAATTGCCCAAAGCGAAATTGCACCGGTTTCCACCATGCAACATTTAAATAACCCACATCCAGCGTAGTTGAATTAGCCAAATCAGCAACCACTTCAGCTTCGTAATAATCTTTCCAAGCTGCTTTAAAGCCCAAACGCGCACGACGCATATCAAACGTATCTGTCACGCTATTGGTATTTGCAATTGAATTGCCCGCCCCGACAACGGCTGGATTTCTGGCATTGTCGTTGTAGTCAAAAAACCGATAATCTGCATGCACACGGCCATTGATTGACGCTTTAAATTTACCGTCGCCACTTTCAAAACTTAGGCCATCTTTATATTTAGCCGAAACTGCACTGGCTTTTTTCGCTTCCGCCGCTTCTTTTTCGCCTGTTCGGCCTTTTAGCAATAACGCGCCTTCTTCTTCTGTTAGCACCCCTTTTGCTATCAATGCATTGACAATATCATCGGTAGAGTCAGCCATTGCGTTGGTGCCAAAACCCATCATGATGGCGCCGGCCAATGCAGCAACAGCCAGACCACAGTGTTTAAAGCTAGTTTTGTCGTTCATTCAATACTCCCTTATTAAATATGAGTTAAGCGTCTTTCAACAAGCGAGATTATGTGATTCTTATATGACAATTTAGTGACAGGTGATTTAATAGTGAAAATAAACTCAAATGTGTTGTATTTTTGTTACAAAGGTACAACGATATGGCCGAGCAAAAAACGCTGCCCTGCAAGCCTTTATTTATAAGGCTTGCAGGGCAGCGTCAAAAGGTTGTTATGTAAAACCGCGCTTTTCTAAAGCAGAATACTGCTAAAGATTCTACGAATTACTCAGTCTGATCTTCGTCAATGAGGTGTCGCACATCTTTGCCTTTCACCATATACACCACATATTCTGAAATATTTTTTGCGTGGTCGCCAATCCGTTCTATCGCTTTAGCCACAAACAACACTTCAAGCGTCATGGAAATGGTACGTGGGTCTTCCAGCATAAAGGTAATCATTTGGCGAATCGCGGCTTGATATTGCTCATCAACTCTTTCGTCCATTTGGGCAATTTCTTGCACTTTGGTTTCATCAGAGCGCGCAAACGCATTTAGCGCCATGCGCAACATGGTTTGCGTCACGGTTGCCATAGCTTTCACGTCAGAAAACTTGGTTGACCACGCGCGGTTCGCTTCATGAATGCTAATGGCAAAGCGTGCAATTTTTGAGGCTTCATCACCAATACGCTCTAAGTCTGTAATGGTTTTAATCATCATCAGAATCATGCGCAAATCGCCTGCTGCCGGCTGGCGGCGCGCAATAATCGTACTGCAATCTTCATCAATTTGTACTTCCAGCGCATTCACCTGATGGTCTTTTTTCACCACCGTTTGGGCAAGTGTTGGGTTTGATTCGACCAGTGCTTTCATCGCGTCAGCAATTTGCTTTTCAACCAAACCGCCCATTTCGAGCACTTTGGCACGCACGCTTTCTAACTCGGCATCGTATTGTTTAAAAATGTGTTCTGAACTCATGGTATTTCCTTAAGTTTATCTTTAAAAATTTGCAGTGAAATTAACCAAATTTACCTGTAATGTAATCTTCTGTTTCTTTACGCGTTGGGCGAGTAAAAATGTTGTTGGTTTCGCCGTATTCCATTAATTCGCCTAAATACATGTAGGCGGTGTAGTCTGAAACGCGCGCAGCTTGCTGCATATTATGGGTGACAACCAGAATCGTGAGTTTCTCTTTGAGCTCGCTCATTAATTCTTCAATATTGGCCGTGGCAATCGGGTCTAACGCTGAAGTGGGTTCATCAAATAGCATAATTTCCGGGTCAGTCGCCAACGCGCGGGCAATACATAAGCGCTGTTGCTGGCCGCCTGATAAATTAAACGCCAAATCCTGCAAGCGGTCTTTGACTTCATTCCAAAGCGCTGCGCCTTTGAGCGCTTCTTCCACCTTGTCATCAATGGTGCGTTTGTTTTTTTCATCACGCACGCGCAAGCCATAGGCGACATTTTCATAAATGGTTTTAGGAAATGGATTGGGTTTTTGAAACACCATGCTAATCCGCATGCGCACTTCAATGGGGTCAACACCGTGCTCTAAAATATTGGTGTTATCCGGATGCATCACAATTTGGCCCTGATATTTATTGCCGGGATACAAATCATGCATACGGTTAAAACAGCGTAAAAAAGTAGATTTTCCGCAACCGGAAGGGCCAATCAGCGCGGTGATTTTATTTTCATGCAGTGGCATGTTAATGCCTTTTAAGGCGCGCATGCCGTTACTATAAAAGAAGTCTAAATTACGCGCTTCAGCCTTGATTGCAGTGCTAGCATTCATCATATTGGTTTCCTAAGTCTTTTAAATTCTTACCATTTAATGTTTTTACGAATTTTGTAACGCAAGTAAATTGCTGTGCCATTCATGAGCAAGGTCAGTACAATAATAATGGCACCCGCGGCGGCGGCATTGATGTGAAAGGCATGGTCTGGACGCGATAGCCAATTAAACATTTGTATCGGCAAGACGGTAAAACTGGAATGTAGCCATTCAAAATTCAAGTATGGTGCAACATCCGAAACAGGTGAAGGCGGTAAAAATGCAATAAACGTAAGTGCGCCTATGGTGATAATTGGCGCAGTTTCACCAATCGCACGAGACATGCCAATAATCACACCTGTGAGTATGCCGCCTTGTGAATATTTCACCACATGATCGCTTACCACCTGCCATTTAGTGGCCCCTACGGCATAGGCAGCCTCACGAATAGCCACCGGAATACCGCGAATTGCTTCACGTGTGGACACAATCACGATAGGCAAAATGAGCAAGCCAAGCGTTAAACCAGCCGTTAATATACTTTGGCCAAACCCAAAGCCATATACAAATAGCCCAAGCGCCAGCAAACCGTAAATAATCGAAGGCACACCGGCTAAATTAGATACGTTAATTTCAATCAAATCTGAAAACCAGTTTTTGGGGGCGTACTCTTCTAAATATAGGCCTGCAGCCACACCGACTGGCACCGCGGTTAGAAAAGTCACCAGCATCACTAACGCCGAACCCACCCAAGCAGATAGCAAACCCGCTTCTCCTGCGCGCCGAGACGGAAAATCACTAAAAAACTTTAAGTTAAAACGAGGGTAACCATCCATCACCAAATCAACAAACAAGGTGAGCAACGTCAGTAAACCGAGCATGAGTGCTATTAGGCCTATGGCC
>JAKPIR010000141.1 GCA_029549705.1 Pseudomonadota bacterium
AATGGCACTCGGTGCTATGGTGAGTGTGCTAGCGGCAAAACGCGTCCCCATGACTAAAATGCCTGAATTAGTGGCTTTAATGCACTCATTTGTAGGCTTATCTGCCGTGTTAATTGCACTTGCTGCTGTGTATAACGTGGCAGAAACGCACACTGCTATTCAGCGCATTGAATTATTTATCGGTGCTTTTATTGGTGCTATCACTTTTTCGGCATCCATCGTCGCTTTTGGCAAGCTCTCAGGTAAGTTTGGCGCAAAACCGATTATTTTTAAGCACCAGCACTTACTTAATTTGTTATTTGCCTTAGTGATGCTAGGTTTTGGCGTTGTTTTTTATGTCAAAAGTAGCCAGATTGCATTTTTAATCATGTGTGCATTAGCATTGATATTAGGCGTTACGCTGATTATTCCTATTGGTGGTGCCGATATGCCGGTGGTGGTTTCTATGCTCAATAGCTATTCAGGCTGGGCAGCCGCAGGCATTGGCTTTACCTTAAACAACCCGGTTTTAATCATTGCGGGCGCCTGTGTGGGTGCGTCAGGTGCGATTTTATCTTACATAATGTGCAAAGCCATGAACCGCCATATACTCTCTGTGATATTAGGCGGGTTTGGCGCAGAGGCCGCGATAGATGCTACGAGTAGTACACAAAAATCTGTAAAATCAGGCTCTGCCGATGATGTTGCGTTTTTAATGAGCAATGCAGATTCAGTGATTATTGTGCCAGGCTATGGTTTAGCTGTGTCGCGTGCTCAACATGCGCTGCAAGAACTAACAAGCAAACTCATCAGTAAAGGCGTGCATGTCAAATATGCCATACACCCCGTGGCAGGCCGTATGCCAGGCCACATGAATGTTTTATTGGCTGAAGCCGACGTGCCTTATGAACAAGTGGTAGAAATGGAAGATGTGAATAATGAATTTAACCATACCGATGTGGTATTCGTGATTGGCGCAAATGATGTTGTTAACCCTGCCGCAAAAAAACCTGGTACGGCTATTTACGGCATGCCCATTTTAGAAGCCTATAAAGCCAAAACCATTATTGTGAATAAACGCTCCATGGCGGCAGGCTATGCTGGCTTAGATAACGAATTGTTTTACTTGGATAAAACCATGATGGTGTTTGGCGACGCTAAACAGATGGTTGAAGATATTATTAAAGCAATTTAATCCATTGGTGCGCTTAAAAATTACCCGAGAGAGAAACATTGCTCTGCAAGCCTTTATTTATATGGCTCGCAGAGCATCTCAAAAGGTTGAGCTTAATAATATGCGATGTTGGCATTAAAAAAACGCGGCAACTTGTCGCAACGCTTGGCCAGCAAAAACAGAATTAATCGGCGACCTTTTTCACCACCTCTGCAATTTGTTCCGCAAGTTTTTGCACTAATGCGCGGTCTTGCCCTTCCACCATTACACGTATTTTTGGCTCAGTACCCGATGCGCGCAATAGTACACGTCCGGTTTGATTCAATTCGACTTCCGCCTGTTTGACGGCACTTTGAATACTGTCATGAGTTAAATCGAGCTTTTGCTTAGTCGTGACGTTAATCAGCACCTGCGGGTACAGCACGAGTTTTTCACGCATTTGCGCAAGTGTTTTGCCACCTTCCACCAGCGCCTGTAACACTTGCAAAGCAGCGATAATGGCATCGCCACTGGTATGTTTATCTAAAGTTAATATGTGGCCAGAATTTTCACCACCCAATTTCCAGTTTTTGCTATTGAGTAACTCCAGAACATAACGGTCACCCACTTTGGCGCGGCCAAATGGAATTTGGTGTTTTTGTAGCGCGTGTTCCAGCGCGAGGTTGGTCATCAATGTGCCTGCAACGCCGCCTTTAAGCTTGCCTTTGGCGTATAGCCCAAGTGCAATAATGTAGAGCAGTTGATCACCGTCTAACAGATGGCCTTCGGCATCTACCATCATCACGCGGTCGCCATCGCCGTCAAACGCAATACCTAAATCGGCCTGATGTTGAACCACCGCCTTTTGCAAGGCTTGTGGGTGCGTAGAGCCAACTTGCTCGTTAATGTTGAGGCCATCTGGCTGGTTACCAATACTGATGATTTCAGCACCAAGCTCATGAAATACATCAGGTGCAACATGATAAGTCGCCCCATGGGCGCAATCGAGCACAATTTTGAGTCCGCGTAAGTCAAGATGATTGGGGAAAGTGCTTTTACAGAACTCCACATATCGGCCGGCAGCATCATCAATACGGCGCGCTTTGCCTAATTTTGCAGACGCCATGACTTGCATCGGTTTGTCTAATTCTGCCTCTATCGCGTGTTCGATATCATCGGGTAATTTGGCACCATCGGCAGAAAAAAACTTAATGCCATTATCGTCATATGGGTTGTGTGAGGCAGAAATGACAATGCCGGCCTGCGCGCGCAGTGCGCGGGTTAAATAAGCCACCGCTGGCGTTGGCATTGGCCCGGTGAGGAGCACATCTACACCCGCGGCAGACAAGCCTGCTTCTAGCGCCGCCTCTAACATGTAGCCTGAAATACGTGTGTCTTTGCCAATTAACACCGCGGGGTGCGCACCTTTGGCCAAGTTCACTTGCAAACCCGTCAACACTTTACCGGCGGCATAACCCAGCCGCATTACAAATTCTGGGGTAATGGGGTATTCACCCACACGTCCGCGAATACCATCTGTGCCGAAATATTTTTTACTCATCTTATCTCTTTCTGTTTTACTTTTTTTAATTTTTAATCATAT
>JAKPIR010000155.1 GCA_029549705.1 Pseudomonadota bacterium
GGCCAGTCGTTACACAACAGGCGAACTAGCTGCGATTGTTAGGTAAAAATATGCGCCGTAAGTTAATTGTAGGTAACTGGAAAATGAACGGCAGCATTGCGAGCAACCAATTACTGTTGCAAGGCATTGTCGCAGGGGTAAAAAATTTGCCCCATGCGGATTATGTGCTATGCGTACCCTACCCTTATTTTCACCAAGCGCAAACCTTATTACAACATTCGAATGTGGCATGGGGCGCACAAAACTTATCTGCCAATGAAGACACCGCGCTGACAGGTTCAGTATCCCCTAGCATGTTGGTGGATTACGGTTGCACGTATGTCATTGTTGGGCATTCTGAACGCCGTATTCTTTCGCACGAAACCGATGATACGGCCGCGGCAAGATTTAACGCAGCACTCAAAGCGGGGCTCACGCCTATTTTTTGCATGGGGGAATCTAAAGAAGAGCGCGAGTCAGACTGGACGGAATATATTGTCGGGCGGCAATTAGATTCCATTATCCGACGTTTTGGTGCTAATTTATTAAGTAAAGCCGTACTCGCTTACGAGCCATTATGGGCAGTTGGCACGGATACACCCGCCACGCCTGCCCAAGCGCAAGAAGTGCATCAATTTATACGCAAACGTATTGCGCGTTGCGATGCAGAAGTTGCAGCGCAAGTGCGAATTCTTTATGGCGGTAGTTTGCACCCCAATAATGCCAAAGCAATTTTTGCCATGCCCGACATTGACGGCGGCCTAGTTGGGCGTTGCTCATTAGACGCGCAAGCCTTTGTCAAAATTTGTCAATCCATTCAATAACATCGTAAGCGTAAAGGACAACATGAAAATAGGCATCCTCACTGAAATTAAACCCGCAGAACATCGCGTTGCCGCCACCCCTGAAACGGTCAAAAAAATGATGCAACTTGGCAATCAAGTGTTGATACAAAAAGGGGCTGGAGAACGTGCCAGCATTACAGATGCAGCCTATCAAGCGGCAGGTGCGCAAATGGTTTCAGCAGATGAAGTGTTTAGCCACGCTGAAATAATTTTAAAAGTACGCGCGCCTGAATCAGCCGAAATTCAAGCCATGCGCCCAAACACAGGACTCATTGGCCTACTTGAACCCTATAACCAAACACAAGTGGAACTGATGACCAAACAAGGCGTAACAGCCTTTGCTTTAGAGTTGCTACCACGGAATTCTCGTGCACAAAGTATGGATGTGCTGTCATCGCAAGCCAATGTGGCGGGCTATAAAGCGGTATTACTGGCAAGCCATTTTTACCCACGCTTTATGCCCATGTTGATGACTTCTGCGGGCACGGTAAAGGCGGCACGCGTATTAGTATTGGGCGCTGGCGTTGCAGGTTTGCAAGCCATTGCAACCGCCAAACGCTTAGGCGCGGTGGTAGAGGCATCCGATGTTAGGCCTGCGGTGAAAGAACAAATTGAATCCTTAGGTGCAAAATTTATTGACGTGCCTTTTGAAACAGAAGAAGAAGCCAACATTGCCGCTGGGGTAGCGGGTTATGCCAGCGCCATGCCTGCAGCTTGGTTGCAACGCCAAGCCCTGCTTGTTGCCGAACGCGCAAGTGAGGCTGACATCATTATTACTTCTGCATTAATTCCCAACAAAGAAGCCCCTACTTTGCTAGCTGCCAGCACGGTTGAAAAAATGAAAGTGGGCTCGGTGATTGTGGATATGGCCGCAGGCTTTGGTAAAAACGGTGCAGGTAATTGTGAGCTCACTGAAGCGAATCAAGTGCTTGTAAAACATGGCGTGACCATAGTGGGTTATACCAATTTACCTAGCTTAGTCAGTGCAGGTGCCTCTGCCTTTTATGCGAGAAATATACTGGAATTTTTAAAGTTGCTTGTGACTAAAGAGGGTCATTTT
>JAKPIR010000159.1 GCA_029549705.1 Pseudomonadota bacterium
GAGCTGGTATTACGCCGCGCGATATATGCAGATGGCCGAAGTCGTGCCTTTATTAATGGCATTGGCGCCACGGTTGCCCAGCTTAAAGAAATTGGTGAGTATTTAGTGGATATTTATAGCCAAAATGCCCACCACTCGCTATTAAAGTTAGCCACACAAAGAAATGTGCTTGATGACTTTGCAGGGGTAAGCGATTTAGCGGCGGCAGTGGCAGATGCATTTAAATTTTGGCATCAATTGCATCGTACGCGGCTTGAAATGGAACAGAACGCGAGCAAATATGCCGATGAATTGGCTGAGTTACGTGATAAAACGCGTGAGTTGGGGCAGCTGGGTCTGGTGGGTGAAAGCTGGCAAGACGAGTGGGAAGCCCTGCAACAAGAACACAGCCGATTGTCGCATGGCGCAAGTTTGCTCAGTGGCTGTGAAGCGTGCCGAGAAATATTGAGCGAGGGTGAAATTTCAGCACTGCGCCAGTTAGCGATGACCCAGCACAAATTGCAAACGCTGCGTGACTTTGATGCGCAGTTAGACGAGCCTCTGGCAACCCTGGATTCTGCCATTATTCAGTTAGAAGAAGTTGACCGGTTTTTAAATCGCTATGTGCAAAAAACTGAGTTGGAACCTGCGCGGCTCGCTGAGGTTGAGGCGCGCATTCAATCCTTACATGCTGCTGCACGAAAATATCGCAGCACCGTTGACATGTTGCCCGCGTTACTTGCCCAGTGGCAGACGCGTATGGCGGAATTGCAAATGGTTGGTGAAGATGGCGAACTCCTAAAAAATGAAGCGGCGGCGCTTCTTTCATATACACAGTTGGCAGAAAAACTCAGCGCTGGCCGACAAAAGGCCGCCAAGCAATTGAGTGAAAAAGTGACCGCTGAAATGCAACGTTTATCGCTAGCCGGTGGCAAGTTTGACGTGATACTTACGCCGCAGGAAAAGTCTGCAACAGGTTTAGAGCAAGTCGAGTTTCTGGTGGCTGGCCATGCGGGTGTTGCACCTAAAGCGCTAAATAAAACAGCCTCAGGTGGTGAGTTATCTCGCATCAGTTTGGCGATACGAGTGGTGACGGCGCAACAGAACAGTGCAGACCGCCATTCAATGAACAGCATGATATTTGATGAAGTGGATGTGGGCATAGGCGGCGGCGTAGCTGAAGTAGTTGGCCAGTTACTCAAGCAGCTTGGCCAGACACGCCAAGTGTTGGTAATTACGCATTTGCCACAGGTCGCGGCACTTGGCACGCAACATCTGCGCGTGAGTAAGTCGCTCGTCAATGGGCAAACACTGAGTACGATTACGGTGTTAAATCAAGCGGCGCGCGTTGAAGAAATTGCCCGTATGCTGGGCGGCTTAGAACTGACTGAAACCACACGTCAGCATGCGCAAGAAATGCTTAGCCGTTAGGCACATTTATCGCGTGTCATGCCGTCCTAATCTGGCAATCACATCATGGGTTGAATTCATATCGTCACTCAACCCCCGCATCAAGCATACAATAGCCGTTTGCAAGCTGGGTTCAATTTTTATGTAATTGAGGCCGAGAATAAAGCCATTTTCACTACTGCTATAAATGCTGTGTTTCACCTGAGCACTGGCCTCAAAAGATAAATTGCCCTGAGAAATAACGATTGAAACTTTAGCAATACACATTTTATCGGCCGCAACGTTGATGTGCGAGCGCACGCCAATACCCCCAGCACTAATATCAATGGCAGGAAACTCCACGGGCGTATCTTCAAAAAAATGCAGTGTAACCATTCGGCGAAATGGAAAACGCTCATAACGACGGCGTTCAGCGCCTACAGCAGTACTCAAATTAGACATTTTATTCTTGTTTCTTAATGAGTTACACGCATGTTAAGCGTAGCTTATTATGCTGGTCAAATGAATATTTGAGTTTTCACCATGGTTCAACGGATTGATTTTAAAAGTGGTTGTTAGCAACCAAAATTGGGTTTAATTTAGCCAGTATCAATCCAAATTGGCAGGTTCCGTTTTTGTAATTTGAGTGATTTGTAACAGTACTTTTTATGATGCACTTGACCAATCATTTAGGGTTTTTAGTGATATTTTGTAGCAAAACCTTTTAAGCTGCCCTGCAAGCCTTGTAAATGAAGGCTCTCAGGGCAGTGATTTTTTCTCGCATTTAAAGAACACTCAATAGATGCGTTTAAGGATTGAGAATTTTGGTGGCTTTCGTTGAAGTTTTCTAATTCAGTCATGTGAGTTATTCAGGGGTATATGTGAATTGATATTTGTTGGCTTGAATATGCCTGATTAGCATTAGCTGATGTTTTGTGATTCAACCCGATTTCTGCCCCTGTTTTTGGCGGCATAGAGCGCTAAGTCCGCGGCTGCATAAAGTGCGCTCAGCGAACCTTGCTGATGTTTAGGCATGGTGGTAACGCCAAAGCTCGCAGTCATGTGAATGGTTTGCCCATTTTGCGTTTTAATAGCGTTGTCTTGTAGTACAAGGCGCAGTTTTTCGGCCACAACCAACGCTTCGTCAAGTGAGGTTTTGGGCAACAATATAATAAATTCCTCACCGCCTATGCGGGCCACGATGTCGGAT
>JAKPIR010000166.1 GCA_029549705.1 Pseudomonadota bacterium
CGCTAACCGATACCAATGCGTGGCAACAAGCTGTGACGCCAAAAACCAAATTATTTTTTATCGAAACGCCTTCTAATCCGCTCACAGAAGTGGGTGATATTCAAGCGCTTGCGACGATTGCCCATCGGGCTGGCGCACACTTGGTGGTGGATAACTGCTTTTGTACGCCGGCCATTCAGAGGCCACTTGATTTAGGTGCAGACATTATTATTCACTCTGCCACCAAATATATCGATGGACAAGGCCGGTGCTTGGGCGGTGCAGTGTTGGGCGCAAAAACGCTGATGGAACCCGTGTACGGCTTTTTGCGTACCGCTGGGGTCACCATGAGCGCATTTAATGCCTGGGTGTTTTTAAAAGGCCTTGAAACGCTGCACGTGCGTATGGAAGCCCACGCCAAACGTGCGCTTGAGTTGGCATTGTGGCTGGAGGTGCAACCACAAGTAGCGCGCGTGCATTACCCAGGGTTAAAGTCACATCCTCAGCATGCACTGGCGATGCGGCAGCAAAGCAGTGGCGGCGGTATCGTGAGCTTTGAAGTCAAACCGGCATCTGGACAAACCGCGCAAGAGGCAGCCTGGGCGCTGATTGATGCTACACAGCTGATTTCTATTACTGCCAATCTAGGCGATGCCAAAACTACCATTACGCATCCTGCAAGCACAACGCATAGCCGCGTTTCAGCAGAAGCAAGAGCCGAGGCGGGCATTACCGATAGTTTGGTACGGATTGCTGTAGGTCTTGAGCATGTTGATGATTTAAAAGCAGATTTGGCGTTATTAACCCGATAGGCTAGCGCATGTTTGATGTGGCGTTTTACCTCGCCACATCGAGAGGCGCGGTTGCCTCGCTTAGTCAGCCCGATAGTCAATCAATCTCAAACTAGCAAGCCAGAGCGCCGTGAATCATGTTAAAATCACGCGATAATTCTTAATTAAAATAAAGCAAAAATATGGATCAATTCGCTAAAGAAACCCTACCCATAAGCTTAGAAGATGAGATGCGTCGCTCGTACCTTGATTACGCCATGAGCGTCATCGTAGGTCGTGCCTTGCCGGATGTACGCGATGGTTTGAAGCCAGTTCACCGCCGCGTGTTATATGCCATGCATGAGCTTTCAAACGACTATAACAAGCCGTATAAAAAGTCTGCCCGTATTGTGGGTGATGTGATTGGTAAATACCATCCGCATGGTGATACTGCTGTTTACGACACGATTGTGCGTATGGCGCAAGACTTCTCACTACGCTATATGCTGGTGGATGGTCAGGGTAACTTTGGTTCGGTGGATGGTGATAATGCGGCGGCGATGCGTTATACCGAAATCCGTATGGCGAAAATCGCCCATGAGTTATTGGCGGATATCGACAAAGAGACGGTTGACTTTGGACCAAACTACGATGGTTCAGAACATGAGCCACTCATCATGCCGGCACGCATTCCTAATCTGCTGATTAACGGTAGTTCTGGAATTGCGGTGGGTATGGCGACCAACATTCCGCCACATAATCTCAATGAAGTATTGGATGCGTGTTTAGCTTTATTAAAAGACCCAGAAACTGGCGTTGAAGAACTCATAGAGCTGGTGCCAGCCCCAGATTTCCCTACTGCAGGCATTATTTATGGCACCGTGGGTGTAAAAGAAGGCTACCGCACAGGCCGTGGCCGTGTGGTCATGCGTGGTCGCACGCACGTGGAAGATATGGAAAAGGGCAGCCGCCAAATGCTGGTGGTGGACGAGTTGCCATATCAGGTCAACAAAAAAACTTTCGTTGAAAAAATTGCCGAATTAGTTAACGAGAAGAAAATCGAGGGTATTTCAGATTTACGTGATGAATCTGATAAATCCGGCATGCGCGTGGTGATTGAGCTCAAACGTGGCGAAATTCCCGAAGTGATTTTGAATAATCTCTATAAGCAAACGCAATTGCAAGACACCTTTGGCATGAATATGGTGGCCTTGCTGGACGGTCAGCCGCGCTTACTCAATCTAAAACAGATGCTAGAAGCGTTCTTGCGCCATCGCCGTGAGGTGGTGACGCGTCGCACTGTGTTTGAGCTGAAAAAAGCCCGTGCACGCGGCCATGTGTTAGAGGGCCTTGCTGTAGCTTTGGCCAACGTGGATGAAATGATTGCCATCATCAAAGCCGCACCAACGCCACCAGAGGCGAAAGTGGATTTGATGGCGAAAGCTTGGCACTCTCCGGTAGTGGAAGAAATGCTCAAACGCGCCGCAATGGAAGCGGCACGACCTGAAGGCCTGGATGTGAATTTTGGCTTGACGCCTAATGGCTATAAGCTTAGCGATGTGCAGGCGCAAGAAATCTTGCAAATGCGTTTGCAGCGTTTAACGGGCTTAGAGCAAGATAAAATTGTGACCGAGTACAAAGAAGTCATGGATGTGATTGCTGATTTGCTTGATATTCTAGCAACGCCTGCGCGGGTCACCACCATTATTACCGACGAATTAACCGAAATTAGAAAACAATTTGGTGATAAACGCCGCAGTGAAATTGTGGTGAATGCACAAGATTTGTCACTAGAAGATTTAATTACACCAACAGATGTGGTGGTGACTTTATCTCACACAGGTTACGTGAAATCGCAACCGCTCGAAGAGTATCGCGCCCAACGCCGAGGCGGGCGTGGCAAACAAGCTGCCGCTACTAAAGAAGATGACTTTATTGACAAGATGTTTGTTGCCAACACGCACGACTACATTTTATGTTTCAGTAGCCGTGGCCGCGTGTACTGGCT
>JAKPIR010000176.1 GCA_029549705.1 Pseudomonadota bacterium
AACCGCCATGCCTTTTTCCATTGCAAACATTGCAGCGTATAGCCTTGAATTTTCACCTGCGACGTTCTTAGCAATGCTAGTTAGGCTGCCTAAAATATCCTGCCCATAGCCCATGTTTAATTGTAGCGACTTATCCTTGTAGTCTTGCTCAATTAGCAACATCCTAGCGTTATGAGCTTCCCATATTTCTTCACGCTCCTCTGCTGTTTCAGCCAACGCCATGCTTGCATCAAACAAATCTGATGACGCTTCCATCTTGCTATCTCTATCCTGCATCAATGAATATTGCTCAGAATATCCCATCATGCCAGCTTCCATACTGCCCCAGTTCTTTGAAGCATTAGTATAGTTATTAAATTTCTCTGTAGCTTCACTGACTTTCGATGCAGCAATAAGCTTATCACGCTCTTCTGTTGTGTATGCTATATTCTTTTCTATTTCCTCACGCTCTAACTTATACCGCTCCTGCATAAGTGCAGTCTCAGACATATAGCTTTGCTTAACGGCAAGCAACCGCTTGCGTCGTGCTAAATCTAGCTGCTGAATTTCGTAGTTGTACTTTTCATTCAAAAACTCCTCATACACATCTTTTTCAAGCTTGGTTCGTTTGACGTTGTTTTTATTGATTTCCTTATCCATCTCTAATGCGTATTCAAGTTTTCTTTCCTCAGTCCACTTATATTGGTTTAGTTCAAGGTTTAAATTCTTAAAATACTCAGCATTTTGCATTCTGTATTGTTGTTCAGCTAGTGCAGTGTATTTCTCTAGCTCATCCTTGGGGAACAATGCTTTAGCAATATTCTCTTTAACATCTTCAAGATTAAAGTCTATGCTTTCTAAATCTGTAGCAAATTGCTCTGAGATTGATTGGCGGTATTGCTTGTAGTCATCCTTAGCCACGGTTGGGGAGGGTGTGGTAGATTTTGGTGTGCGTGATGGTTTTGAGTATGAATCTTCTTTTTTCTTTTGTGCATCTAACGCTTTTTGATACTCCTCATCTACCTTTATGCTATCCCTAATAGCTTTTCTTTGTGCATTTGACACACCATTGTAGCCTTTTGCTACGTTATCTAAATAAACCTTGGTAGTTAATTCAGCTTCTCTAGCTTTCATTCCATACTTGGTCATAAGACCAAGCTCAATCGCCTTTTGACGAGTGTCTTTCCGCAGTGATACTGATAACTCATCGTTCGCAGCTCTCGCATCGTTCGCAGCTTTGGCTTGCAATACTAACTGGTTTTTGTACTCCTCAGCTTGTTTCGCTGCATTTTCCTGCTTATTCCCAGCAATCTCTGATGCTACCCCAGCGGACTTTAATGCGGTCACGTTTTCGAGTGCAACTAGGCGTAGCTTGTTATAATCATCAACCCCAGAAAGGAGTTTCTTTCTATCCTCTGTGGAGTACACGCCGATTTTAGATACCTGTTCTACCGCATCCTTATAGCTTATCGTTCCATTTCTAAGTTTGGCTACAATGTCTTTATATTTGTCGGCTGCTGCTTGCTGACTTTGCATTGACCTTGCATACAACTCCATATCTCGAACAACTTGAGTTATGGTCCGAGCTTGGTCGTCTAGGGCTTTATTTTGGTCGGCTAGCTTGTCCTTTATCTCTCCAACCTCTTGTTGTTTTTGCAACTTGCTAAGTGCTTCCCACTGCTTCTTATTATAATTCACAGCGTCTGAGTTTTCGTAAAGGGCTTTTGTTGCTTCATCAGCTTTGCCTTTGAAGTAGAAGTAACTACCTGCTACTGCCGACACAGCCAACGATAGCAACCCTAGCTTACCACCTAATGCTTCAACAATTGCAGCACCTTTCGATTGTGTCTGGTTAATGCCCTCGTGGATTTTTTTTGATTCACCTTGGGCAGCTCTTAACTCATACTCGAAAGCTCTTTGTCTAATCAATGCAGCCGTACTTCTTCCTATCGCAGCAGTTTTAACGTCTTCGGCTGCTGCTGATTGCAAGATACGCCCAGCCAGTCTTGCCTCAGATGCTTCTGCTGCAATGTTATTTCTTAACTTTGATACAAGGGCAGCATTCTCTTGGGCTGCTGATAGTGCTTTTTGCCGTGTTGCTGCTGCATCTGCTGCTGACTGTTTTATACTAGCTCCGATGTCCGCATATACGGCAGCGGTCTTCATACCAATAGCTCTGGTAAGCAAGCCAATGCCTACGATTATAGCCCCAGTGGCGATAGTGTTGAGGTTGTTGCCAACCAAGATTATCGCTTCTGCTAACGATGACAATGCCCCAGATGTTGTGCCAGCTTCGCCAATGATTTTGGTTGCTGATGTCTTAAAGGTTTCTGCTGCTTGTGATAATGTTGGGGACACTTTTGAGAAATCGTTATCAACAGAATCCTTAACATTCTCTAATGCTTTAATTACAGTTTTGCTTGTTAATTCGCCATTTTCTGCCATTTTTCTTAGGGCGGATATATTCACTCCAAGCCCTTTAGCGATAGCCATAAGCAACGCTGGCGATTGCTCAGCAACTGAGTTAAATTCATCACCACGTAATACACCAGCCCCCATAGCTTGACCAAACTGCATAAGTGCAGCTTGAGCACTTTCAGCACTCGTGCCTGATATGGCAATAGCTTTAGATACAGTTTCAGTTATCTCGCCAACTTTTTTCTGATTTATGCCAACTTCTTTAGATACCTGCATAAACCGCTGGTAAACTTGAGCAGTTTCAGTCCAGGCAGATCTTGTCTTTTGAGCAATGTCATAAGTTCTATCCATTGCCGTATTGAACTCACCACTACCACTGGTGACTAGCTTCATCCTGTTGGAAATCTGCGTATATGCGTCGGCAAACCCAGCTAACGTGGATGCTGATAGATACCCACCACCTACTGCCAACATGCCTTTCACTGAATCAGAAGCAGACTTTGCGGAACGCTCAATGCTCCGTGTAGTTTCCTCCATTTTTAGTCTAGCTTTGTCCATGTTTCTACTAAAGCCATCAACCTTAGCAATCAAGTCAAGCGTGAGCGTTCCAAGATACTTTGACATTATTTACCTACCATTCTCGCCATATAGCTTTCTAAGGTTTCTGTTTTGTGTTCTTCGTAAGGCATGAAATCAGATGGTTTAACCTTAGTGCCTTTACTACCAATATTAAAATTAAAGTAGTTTGCTGAAAAGTTGCCCATTACCTGCTCCAACCTACGTCCAACATTTAAGCTGCCCCTTTTCATTATATAGGAAACCCAAGTTTGTATCTCGCTATATGGTAGGGATTTTACTTCGGTGATGGTTCTACCTGTGGCGATGGCGATTTCACAGATGATTTCGTCTTCTGGGTTAATTTCTTCGACTTTCCCAAAGAATTAACTTCGTAGATTTTTTCCCAAGTTGCATCAACCAAGGCTTGGCTAAACTTGTCACGCACATCGTCCTCTGTGAACAATAGAACGCCTTTTTCATCACACAAGCATGATGCAATAACCCCAGCTAGCGATTCCTTATCTTCTGAATATGCTTTTAGCTGTGCCACTGCCGTGTTGTAGCTAAATGGCTTAATATGTGTGTCAAACTCATACTCCTCATCACCAATGGGTACGTTGATAGTTACTTTCTCGATACTACCAAGAACCTTGCCAGTTTTAATGTCGTCAAGTGTTATCTTTTTCATACTATTCTCACGATTAAAGTTGTGCCTACGCTACCAGTTACGCAGGCACATAGCATTATGCTTTAGGAGTGAATGTTAGGGAGCTTGACCGCTGCAAAGTCACAGTGTACCCAACGATAGAATCAGCTTCGAACGATGGTACTGGGGTAGATACCCCACCTACAAAACTCCACCATGAGCGTGTGGTTGGCGGAACGCCTGTTGTTGGGATAACTCCAGCTCCGTCTGACGCACCAACAAAAAACTCAATGCCCTCATCTTTAGCTTGAGCCCATGTAATCAATGATAGGTGGCTTGTGTTGCTGGTATCAATATTAAAGGTTAAAGACCCCTCGCCTGGGTCGGACAGTCCAGACAAGTACGCTTTAGATGTAGCTTCGTCAAGACACGTGTTTTCAATACGTGTTGTTGAATCACCACCTAGGTCAATGCCTGTTAAGCATGTTAGTAGAGTTACTGTCGAGCCTTTTCGTGCATAGACATTAGTGCCTTGCGTCTTAATCACTGCCATTATGAATACTCCTCATTGTAGGCAATACAAAAAATCGACCCAATTAGAGGTCGTACCACACTCACAATGTAACATGAAATGAAAAATCTAGCGTGTACTTGAATACCCCACTTGGCTGCATTTCAAATCCACCTATATCATCAGGGTAGCCCCTAAGTTCCAACGCTTCACGCAACATATTTACAATCAATTTTACATCAGCACCAGTGTTTGAGTACACATTAAACTCAACAATAAGCCTATCGGCACTCGATACAGAATCTATGTTGATGTAAGCATCTCCATCAACCTGTTGCCATACAACATAAGGCAATGTCGGCTTTTCATGTGCTAGTCCGTACTCATACAACTGCACAATACTACCCTTGGTAAGTTTTGCCTTTAAAGCAGCATGTGCAGTAGCAACTTGGAATATATCTAGGTTTACCATTTAGTCACACCTTTTAGCCTATTTTCAAAGTCATCAGCAAATATCTTTTCACTAGACTTTACGTGAGATAAGAATGTTGTTCTTGCATAGCGTCTAGCTCTAATCCTGTTACGTTTTTTTGTGCCAAATTCCAAGAATCGCCAATAGTAAGTATCTCCACCAAGGGCTGGTTTATTGCCTTTTTTAGCACCGCCAGTTACCCCTATACGATACCCAACACTATTTTTAAATGCTTTTCTTGGGGATATATCAACATTTACATATATCTTGTTTTCAGTCTGAAGCCTGTCTATCTTTTTGTATTTTTTACGCAACTCTTTACGCATTGGGCGAGCAGCTTTTAGCACCGATGGGCGTGCCATTCTCTTTATCTTTTGCAAATCACCAAGCATTTTTAGGCGGCTAGTGATGTAGCCAACACCATCCATGCTTGCACGGACCTGTGCTCCTCTCATGCCCTACTCCCAAGTCTTTTTAGCTTCCATTAGGTTGAGTGTAAACCAATTTCTACCACCCTCATTATCAAAAACAGGGTCGCCATTAAGTTGATAGTATAACCCCTTATGGATAACACGACATGTACTATCTATCTGTGAAGCAATCGTGCTAAACCGTATTCTGCACGTGTATTTCACCTTGGATTGAACAGCGGACGCTTGTATTTGGTCCTTAGTGGAGAATGGCACTAAATCAGCCCAATACTTACCCTGTTCAACCCAGCTTTCAGACACTTCGCCTGTAATTGGGTCTTGCGACAAAACCCTACTTTCGACTTTAATCTTACTTTTTTGATTGTTTGGATTTAGCATTGTCGCACCTACAGCACGGTAGATGTTCGGTAAGGATACAATACATTTCTAACAACTGCTGGAATGTAGTTTCCATCAATATATGCTGTATCAGCTCCCATCTGCATCTTTTGAATCCCACTACCATCACGTGAAGCATCCATCCACCCTATGTAAAGCAAAACCGCAGTCTTAAACACTGGTGGGTACTCATACTCACTTGAAAATTCATCTGTAACGTAATTGAGTATTGCAGCGATAGCAGACTCATACATGATTCTTAGCGTTGCATCATTATCCGTATCAGCCACGTCGTACCGTAGAAACTCTTTTATTTCAGCAAGCGTAACTATCATTTCTTTTCCCCTTTAACACACAGCGTAAATGCGTCGTAGCTAAATGAATCGCCATCGTAGTCCTTGCTACAGTGCCACAAGCTCCCACGGTGCGTTACAAATTCTCCCTT
>JAKPIR010000185.1 GCA_029549705.1 Pseudomonadota bacterium
AATGTTTATCACTCGTTATACCGAGTGCCAGTTTAAAGCGATATTGCATTGGCGACTAACATTTTTTTGATGCGCTGGTGATTAGTCGCAGACAATCCCCAATTTCTTACAGACTTGATAAAACTATTTTGGCCACCAAACAAATGATACAAACCATCCGTTAGCATCACCATTTTCAGCACATCTGATTTTCTTCGGCGCGTATACTGCTTAAGTAAGCTGGCATCATTCATGCTTTGGTGTTGATTTTTACCCTGCAGCACTTCCATGAAATCTATCACATCTCTAAAGCCAAGATTTACGCCCTGCCCGGCCATCGGATGAACACGATGTGCAGCATCCCCCATTAGTATTACGCTGTCTTTGGCAAACTGCTGTGTTGTTTGCAAGCTAAGCGGGAAGCCTATGGGTTTGTTAAGCAATTTGAAATTGCCCAGCATTCCACTACCTGCTGACATCACTTGCTGAGTAAACGCCTCGTCACTGCACTTTAACAAAGTATCAGCCAGCTTGGTTGACACTGACCACACGATACTTATCGTGTCATCAGGTAACGGTAGCCAGGCTAAAATATTGCTTTGGCTTTCTGCATCAGTCAAAAACCATTGCCTGGCAATGTTTTCGTGCGGCTTTTCTACCTTAAAATTAGCAACAATAGCCGTCTGTTGATAAGCCTTCTGCCTCATCGGTAAAGCCAGTTGTTGCCGCACCCAAGAGTGACTGCCGTCCGCAGCAAGCAGTAGCTGGCTCTCAATAATCTGACCAGAACTCAGCGCTAATGCAACCTGAGTTGGTAAATTCTCAATTTGTTCACAAGCCTCACCAAATAAAGTTGGAACACCTAGCAACGCTATCTGCTTCAGCAATGCTTGCATTAACGCGCTAGATTCAACAATAAAGCCCAGATTTTCCGCATTGGCGTCAGCCGCATTTAGCGACAATGGTTTTTGTGATGTATCCCCAAAAATATCCATAGCCTCAATTTCATTGATTCGTGCGGGGGGTATCAGCGGCAAAACTCCTAAGGTTGCTAGCCACTTTGCGCTTCTGGGGCTAATCGCATAGATTCTGGTGTCCCAAGTGTCATCTGAAGAAGCGAATTGCTCTGGGTTGTGATGGTCTACCAAAACGACTGAAACACCTGCCTGATGCAGTGCTACGGCTGCTGACAGGCCAACCAAACCTGCGCCAACGATAACTACATCTTTTTGCAAGCGGGGACTCATTTACCAAAACTCATTTTACTGACCAAATGCGCTTTAAACGATTTAAGCAAGTCAAATGCTCCTAGTCCTACACTTCTGAGACCGCTGACGCCAACAATATCATTCGAGAAAACATTGACCAAAAAATCTGTGAACAACAAGCCATTTTTGGTATCTGTTTGGCGACTTGCGCGGTAATCCGCGAGCATTTTCTCATCACCCAATAGCTCAGGCGAACAACTAGCAATGCATTTTGCCAACGATTCAGCATCGCGCAAGCCCACATTAAACCCCTGCCCGGCAACAGGGTGCATGGTTTGCGCAGCATTGCCAATCACGACCAAATGCGGTGTATCGGTTGTTTTTAATTGCGAGAGCTTCAATGGAAAAGTCATACGTTTGGTTACGCTTACAAAACGTCCCACTCTATCACCAAATTCAGCATGGAATTGTGCTAAAAATTCTTCGTCTGTCAGATTGAGCAGTTTGGCCACATACTCCTTCTTACCAGTCCACACCAATGAAAAGTCACGCGCACCATTGGGCAACAAGGCCATCGGGCCGTGTGCGGTAAAGCGCTCATAAGCAATATTGTGATGCGGTAGTTCAGCACTGACTTTGCTTATTAAAGCATCGTGGCCGTATTCTTTGGTTTGTTTAGTCATGCCTGCAATTTCATCTAAGCCGCGGCCGCCATCTGCCAATACCACCAATGCGCTACTTAGCGACTGACTACTTTCATGTTGTCGATATGTGACTGTGGCGTTATTTGAGCTATAGGTAATAGCTTCTGCACTGGCTTCAAACACAAAGTTTACGTCTTTCGTATTGGCGACTGCTTCATCCAGTACTTTACTCAATGCGCCATACGAGACAACATAACCCAAGGCTTCAAGCTTGTAATCATAGGCGCGCAATATTGAACGACCCACACTGCCCTTTTGTGACACATGAATGGTATTGATTGCTGTAGCATGAGGGGCTAAAGATGCCCACACGCCAAGTTTTTCTAGAATTCTGCGGCTGCCAAAAGACAGCGCTAATGCACGGCTTTCAGAGTGTGCCGTACCTTTTTTTCGTGCTTCCAGTACGGTAGTTGCAACGCCTTTTTGCGCCAGTAGCAACGCTAATGTTGCACCAACTGGGCCACCACCGACAATGATGATAGATGCATGCATTGCTTCTGACACTAGTCTTTTTTCATGATAGATTCAATATCCGTCACACTTTTGATAGCATTTTTCGTCAGTACTTCAGCATCTGCCGTCGTTACTAACACATCGTCTTCAATACGAATGCCGATATTCCAAAGCGCCTTGGGCACGTTTTCGGCAGGGCGAATATAACAGCCTGGCTCCACGGTCAGCATCATGCCAGCCTCTAGTTTGCGCCAGTTGCCAGCTTTATCTTTGTATTCCCCCGCATCATGCACATCTAATCCTAACCAATGGCCAGTGCGGTGCATGTAAAACTGTTTGTAATCACCACTTTCGATTACGCCTGAAAGACTGCCTTTGCAGAGTTTTAGGTCAATAAAACCTTGGGCCAACACTTCAAGCGCTGCTTCATGCGGGGCGTTCCAATGACTATTCACATTTACTTTGGCAATCGCCGAGGCTTGCGCGGCTAACACTAATTCATACACCTCTTTTTGCGCGCCGCTAAATTTACCGCTGACGGGGAAAGTGCGGGTAATATCGCTCGCATAGCCATCTAGCTCGCAGCCTGCATCAATCAGCAACAAATCACCGTCTTTCAACACGCAATTATTGGCGTTGTAATGCAGCGTGCAAGCATTAGCGCCACCCGCCACAATGCTCGTATATGCTGGCGCTTGCGCGCCTTTGCGGTAAAACTCATGCAAAAATTCCGCTTCAATTTCATATTCCATTTTGCCTGCACGCACTTTTTGCATGGCGCGGTTATGCGCGGCGGCGGCAATGCTGGCTGAGCGGCGCATCACATCAATTTCATAGGTCGATTTAAACAGCCGCATTTCATCCACCAGTTTACGCACATCGGCGATTTCATCTGGCGCACTAATGCCTGTGCGCGCTTGGGCTTTCACATGGTTCAACCAGCCCGTCACGCGGGCATCCCAGCTTGCATCTGCACCCAAGCTATAAAATAATTTAGCTTGATTGCCTAATAGCTTCGGCAGCATTTCATCTAATTGGTTAAAACTGTAGGCTTCATCAAAACCAAATTCCGCTTTCGCCGCCTCTGCACCATAACGAAAACCATCCCAAATTTCGCGCTCCATATCTTTATCGCGACAAAATAGAATGCATTTAGGTGTGCTGCCAGCCACTAAAACCAGCAACGCTTCAGGCTCTTTAAAGCCCGTTAAATAGTAAAAATAACTATCAAAACGATAAGGATAATGGCTATCACGATTGCGAATCACTTCAGGTGCGGTGGGGATAATGGCAATACCCTCACCCATGTTGGCGAGTAATGTTGCTCTGCGTTGTTGAAATTCTTGTAAGTTAAAACTCATAACGCCTTGACCTTTAATTGACTATCAAGTTCATGTAGCCGCTCTGGCGTACCAATATCATGCCACATGCTTTGGTGATGCTCGGCGGTGGCTAGATTTTCAGAAATTGCTTGCCTGAGTAAAGGCGCAAGTTTTGCGGGGTCGCCGCGCGTAATGCCCGCAAATAAATCAGGATGATACACGCCCACGCCTGAAAAAGTGAGCATGGGCTCGCCTGTATTTTTGAGCAAGCCATCTTCAATGGCAAAGTCACCTTTTAGGTGTTGGGGTGGGTTGTTGATTAGCACTAAATGGGCGATGGGTTTTAAAGCGATCCCCTCACCCTCCGCTCTCTCCCGCTTGCGGGCGAGGGGACTGTGATGCTTTAAGTGGGAAAAATCAATATCCGTGAACACATCGCCATTCACCACCAAAAATGGTTCGTTGCCTAATAATGGCAGTGCGTTGGCGATGCCGCCTGCGGTTTCTAAAGCGACTTTTTCGGGGCTATATTGAATGTGTACATTCCAAGCTTTGCCATCACCAAGTGCATCTTCAATTTGCGGGCCTAAGTGCGCATGGTTGATAACAAGCTCAGTAAAACCTGCCTGCGCTAGCCGCTCGATATGCCACACAATCAGTGGTTTTCCGTCCACTTTTAGCAAGGGTTTTGGCGTGTGGTCGGTGAGTGGGCGCATGCGCTCACCGCGCCCGGCCGCTAAAATCATGGCTTTCATTTGCAAGTGGCTTTCATACTATTATTTCTTTCAATTTATTACCATTTAACTCATCAAAAATTGCTTAAAATATAGGCAATTTAAGTTGCACATTATTTAATCAGCCTGCAAGCCTTTATTTACAAGGCTTGCAGAGGTGTTTTTCTCGCTCGCAGCAAAAAACAGTCAAAATAAGCATTTTTTAAAGCATCGATTTTTGTATCAAATTAGTAGCTACAGAACGGCGATTAAAGCTTCAATAATTTTTTGTAATTCGCATCGGGGTGTTGGTCTTGCCCGCTCAAGCTATCGAGCAAGCACAACATCGGCCTAAGTTCCACATAGCGCTCACACACTTTGCGCAAATAGTCCATTACTAATGGCATGTCTTTTAAATAGCCGTCTTTGCCATCGCGATGATAAAGCCTTGCAAAAATGCCCAGCACTTTAATGTGGCGTTGTGCGCCCATGTATTCAAAATCGCGGTAAAATTCGCTGAAATCTTCAGGTACGGGCAAGCCTGCTTTACGCGCGTTTTGCCAATAGCGCACCAGCCAATCAATAATCAATTCTTCATCCCAGCTAATGTAAGCGTCTTTGAGTAGCGAGACCAAATCGTAAGTAATCGCGCCGTACACGGCATCTTGAAAATCCAAAATACCTGGGTTATTTTCTTGTGTCATCATTAAGTTACGTGAATGATAATCACGATGCACATACACTTGCGCTTGTGCGAGTATGTTCTTGTTGAGCACATTAAACGTGTTGATGAGAACAGCTTGTTGTTTTTCATCTAGCGTGACATTCAGATGCTTGGCAATATACCAATCAGGGAATAATTGCATTTCTCGCGTGAGCAAGGCTTCATCGTAATCAGGCAAAACGTTAGGCTGGCTAGCCAGTTGCAATTGAATCAGGGCATTGTTGGCATCCGCATACAGCTTTGGCGCGTTTTCCGCGTTAATTTTTGATAAATAGGTGTCGTCACCTAAATCATTGAGCAGTAAAAAGCCGCACTCTAAATCTTGCGCGATGACTTTTGGCACGTTTAAACCCGCATCACCAAATAACTTAGCGATGCGCACAAATGGCTCACAATTTTCTTGCGGCGGCGGTGCATCCATCGCAATGAAGGTTTCATTGTGTGCATGCACTCTAAAATAGCGCCTGAAACTCGCATCTGCCGAAGCTGTCGTCAGGGTAAAGTCTGCGTCAGGGAGTGTTAATTTTAACCAATCGTTAAGTTCTTGTTGTCTTGTATCCACGTCTATCTTTCTAATGTTATATAATGCGTGCTGGCAAATCTTTTATCATTGCCAAAAACCCTGATTTATGAGATTTTATCACTGATAAAAGTTATCGTTAACATAAAACCGTCCGCCTAAAATACACCGTGCCTTTAAATTCATTTTTCACCTACCTAGCAAGTGCACTGATTTGCTTATGCTAAAAAATCGCTATATTTTATGCGTTAGCGTGATGTTGCTTGGGCTAAACCAGTTAGCACGGGCGGCAGAAGAGGCGAGCGTTGATGAAACACGCGCTAGCGAAACCGCCGTAGAAGCCAGCAGTGAAAGCTTAACGGAAATTTCTGCCGGCGCAGTGGTTGTGGATGGCGATAAGATTGAGTTGTATCTTGACCGAAAAATGCGCGCAATTGGGGATGCCTCTATCAGCCAGAACGGCAAAACCATTCTGGGTGACACCATTGACTACGATGTACAAAACGAGCAACTCGATGTTAAAGGTAATGCGCAAATCAACGTGGGCAATGCCAAACTTACCGGACCTGCACTTAGTATGCAGCTATCTGAAGATGTGGGCGAAATGAAAGATGCCTCAATCACATTATTTAAACCTGCGCGTGAGAATAAAGACCAACTCATCACCATTAGCTCCGAGGCTTTTTCTAAAAGTCTGGGCAATCTACAAAGCCAGCAAATTGGCGGCGTGAGCACCTATGCGTTGGATGGTAGCCAAGCCATAACAGATCGCAACCATACTGATGGCATGACACAACAAACTCCTGAAACGCGGGTATCGTCGGCACGCGGTGACGCCCAGACAATTCTGTTTGAAGGTCAAGACACTAAAAGGCTAAAAGGCGCACGTTATACCACCTGCGCGCCCGGAGTAGACGACTGGTACATCAAGGCCAAAGACATTGAACTCAACGATTTTACAGAATCAGGCGTGGCAAGAAATGCCTATATTGAATTTAAGGGCGTGCCTATTCTTTACACGCCATGGGTGAGCTTTTCATACAATAATCAGCGCAAATCGGGTTTGCTCGCGCCGACTTATGGCACCACGTCCAAAAGCGGTTTTGAATTAACGGTGCCATTTTATTGGAACATCTCGCCCAATATGGATGCTACTTTTGCCGCCCGTGCGCTGAGTAAGCGCGGCGTTCAATTGCAGGGCGAGTTCAGATATTTAGAACCCACTTTTTCAGGCATGGATAATATCGAATTTCTACCGAGTGATAGCCTGACCGGAAAAAATCGATACTATGCCAACTTAAAACATCAGCATAACCTTGGCCGTGGCTGGTCAGCAGGGTACAGCTTAGAAAAAGTCTCGGATGACCAATACTTTTCTGACATGTCCACCCGTATTATCACCACCAGCCGCGTGAACCTTGCGCAACAATTTAACGTGGATTATGCCGATGAAACATGGCGGTTCAACGCACTTGCACAAAAATACCAAACCCTTGACCAAGTTTCATACCCCTATGAGCGCTTGCCGCAGATGACCCTTACCGGCAATCATTACTTTGGTGACTTCAACACCAATCTCTACACGCAACTGGTGGCCTTCGACACCAATAATCAAGCGCCAACTTTAGTCACAGGCACGCGCTTTACGATTTACCCGAGCATCAGTTTACCGATGAGCAGGTCTTATGGTTATCTCACCCCAAAAATTGGCGTTCATCACACCAATTACAGTCTTAATAACGACCCTAACAATCAAAACAGCATTAGCCGTACGTTGCCCATTTTTAGTCTAGATAGCGGGCTGTTTTTTGATCGCGATTTTAAAATAGCTAGGCGTGGCTATTCACAAACCATTGAACCACGATTGTTCTACACCTACATTCCTGAATCAAAGCAATCATTAATTCCAATCTTTGACACCAGCGAATCCGATTTAAACTTCAGCAGTTTATTCCGCGAAAATCAGTTCTCTGGCAATGACCGCATCAATAACGCAAACCAGCTCAGTTTTTCAGTCACCTCGCGTTTAATAGAATCAGCGAGCGGCACGCAGCGCCTGTCTGCTTCTATTGGCCAGCGCTATTACTTTGCTGACCAAAAAGTAGCATTGCCAGGCGCCGAACTCAGAAAAAACAATAGTTCAGACATCATCGCTGGCCTGACTACAAATCTCAAAACCACGTTAAACCTTGATGCCTTCTGGCAGTACAACACCGATAACTCACAATCTGTTCGCACTACCATTACCAGCCGTTATAACCCAGAACCAGGTAAGGCATTAAATTTAAGCTATAGCTACAGACGTGATTCCATCGATCAGGTCGATGTTTCTGCACAATGGCCGCTCAAGCCTGGTTGGTACGGTGTTGCGCGTATGAACTACTCGCTTCGTGAAAAACAACTCATTGAAAGCATTGCTGGCCTAGAATACAATGCGGGCTGCTGGCAAGCCAGAACGCTTATACAACGCGTAGAAACAGCAACGGCCGACGCCAACTATGCGCTGTTCTTTCAGTTAGAATTGGGTGGGTTAGCTTCTATCGGCAATAATCCGCTATCCGTCATTAAGCGCAGTGTGCCGGGCTATGTGAGTTCGGGGCTGATTCCAGACTCTAATCAACCATCTTATTACGAGTGATTATTTTGCAAAAATATATTCAATTTTTTAGTCGCGTTTTTTGGTTTGTTTTTTTTGTCGCCTCATTTAATGTACTCGCGGCTGAAGTTCAAAAACTAGACCGGATTGTGGCAGTGGTCGACCAAACCGTGATTACTGAGCGAGACTTGGAAAGCCGTATTTCAACCGTCACAGCGCAACTCAAAAAACAAGGTACAGAATTACCGGATGAAGCCTTGTTGCGTAAACAAATTCTTGAGCGCCTGATCTCTGATACCTTACAAATTCAATACGCAGCACAGACTGGCCTAAAAGTTGAAGATAGCCAATTAGATAAAACCATTGAGCGTATTGCAGACCAGAATAATCTGACGCTGACGGAGTTTTCTGAAGCGCTGGCGCGGGACGGTATCAGCATGCGTAAATTCAGGGCAGATATTCGCAATGAAATCACTTTAGCACGCTTAAGAGAGCGCGAGGTCGAAGGTCGCGTGAACGTGACCGAGTCTGAAGTGGACAACTATTTAACCAACCAATCTAACAGTGGTGAAAGTCTGGATGAGTTTGAAATTTCGCATATTTTGATACGCACCCCTGAAGAAGGTGCAACTGAAGACATCCAAAAAGCCAAAGTCAAAGTGGACGAGGCCCTAAAAGCGCTGAGCGCAGGGATGAGTTTTGCCAAAGTGTCGGCCAGCTATTCAGATGCACCAAACGCGCTTGAAGGCGGCAATTTGGGCTGGAAAAAAGGCTCGCAAATGCCGAACTTATTTTTAGAAGCGCTAAAAAACATGCAAGTTGGTGGGGTATCGGAGCCGATACGTAGCCCCAACGGTTACCATATTCTTAAACTCACGAATAAACGTGGCGGGAACTCACCGCTTGTTGTGCAGCAAACACATGCACGACATATCCTGATTAAGCTTTCAGAAATCATGTCTGAAGCTGAAGGTAAAACCAAAATGGAAAATATCAAAGAGCGTTTAGATAATGGCGAAAAATTTGAAGTGCTTGCAAGGCAATACTCTGAAGACGCGACCGCCTCTAACGGTGGTGATTTAGGTTGGGTAAACCCGGGCGACACCGTGCCGCAATTTGAAAAAGCCATGAACGAACTCAGAGAAAATGAAATTAGCGCCCCCGTGCGTAGCCAGTTTGGCTGGCATATCATTCAAGTCCTTGAGCGTCGTGGCCAAGACATGACCAAAGAAGCGGCGCGCTTAAAAGCACGTCAGGAAATCCGCGCACGTAAAGCCGAAGAAGCCTACCAGGATTGGATTCGCGAATTGCGTGACCGCGCTTACGTAGAGCTGAGACTCGAAGATAAATTCTAATCTGTGACAGCCCGGCTTCCTAGAATTGCGATTACCGCTGGCGAACCAGCTGGCATTGGCCTTGATTTATGCGTGAAGTTAGCACAAATACCGCTTGCCGCAAAAATCATTGTGATTGCAGACCAATACGCGCTTAAACAGCGCGCGCAAACCCTTAGTTTACCACTCCATATTTGCGCTGATGAAGTGCCGCATTTAGGTAACGACAGCCTGCAGGTACTGCATCACCCCATCGCGGAGCCGGTCGTTGCTGGACAACTCAATCCAAACAACAGTGCCTATGTTCTCAATACCTTAAAGTCTGCAACCGATGGCTGCGTGAATGGCACATTTGATGCCATGGTCACCGCCCCCGTTCACAAAGGGGTGATTAACGATGCTGGCATTGCCTTTACCGGCCATACCGAATATTTAGCGGAACTCACCAACACCAAACAGGTGGTGATGATGTTAGTCGGTGGCGGCATGCGCGTAGCACTTGCTACCACGCACCTTGCTTTAAAAAACGTATCTTCAGTAATTACGCTCGGCAGCCTAGAAACCACGCTGCGCATTCTGCATACCGATTTAGTGAAAAAATTTGCTATTCCACAGCCTAAAATTTATGTCGCTGGCTTAAATCCGCACGCGGGCGAAGGCGGTTACTTAGGTACAGAAGAAATTGAAACAATCAACCCTGTACTAAAAAAATTTCGTGCCCAAGGCTTCGATTTAATCGGTGCACTCCCTGCCGACACGATGTTTTCAGAAAAAAATTTAACGATTGCCGATGCTTTCTTATGCATGTATCACGATCAAGGTTTGCCCGTACTGAAGCACGCCAGCTTTGGCGAAGGCGTGAATGTCACTTTAGGGCTGCCGATTATTCGCACTTCGGTAGACCATGGCACCGCGCTGGAATTAGCAGGCACCGGCAAAGCCGAAATCGGCAGCTTACTGGCCGCGATTGCTCTTGCAATTCAGCTCTCGCACAACACCCTCCTAGCCCCAAAATAATGAAACACGTCGCCAAAAAACGCTTTGGTCAGAACTTTCTTACCGACCAAAGTATCATCACCAGTCTAGTTGATGCTATTTCACCGCAACCCGATGATTTGATGGTGGAAATTGGCCCTGGACTGGGCGCTCTCACCAAGCCGCTACTGCAAAAATTAAAGCTGCTGCATGTGGTAGAGGTGGATCGTGACATCATCACTTGGATGCAACAAGCTTATGCCAAGCACAATATCTCGATACATCAGTCAGATGCGCTGAAGTTTGACTTTCGCGCGCTTGGTACACATTTACGCGTTGTTGGAAACTTGCCTTATAACATTTCAACGCCGATTTTGTTCCACCTGCTCGACAATGTGGCGGCAATTACCGATATGCACTTTATGTTGCAAAAAGAAGTGGTCGAGCGCATGGTAGCGTCACCTTCTACGCCAGCTTACGGGCGGCTTTCTGTCATGTTGCAATACCATTTGCACATGGAATATCTTTTTACCGTACCGCCCGAAGCCTTTGACCCAGCGCCCAAGGTCGAGTCAGCTTTTGTGCGCTGTGTTCCACATGCCAGTCTTCCCCACCTCGCCCACGACACAGCGCTGTTTGCAAAAGTCGTACTGGCTGCGTTTGGGCAACGCCGAAAAACGCTACGCAACACACTCAAAGATTGGTTAAATGACGAGGACTTTTCAAAATTAAATATTGACTCACAACTGCGTGCCGAAAATTTAAACGTAGCTGATTTTGTCAATATTGCGAATTTTATAAGCTAAAAATTTAGCGTATAAATCGCATTTGAAAAGACTAAAATTCTCCCGAGAAAAAATTTACGCTCTGCGAGCCTTGTAAATAAAGGCTTACAGAGCATCAAAAAAGGTTGTGCAAAAAAATGGCAGCATTTGCACTAAGAATCATTGTGCTTTGGCGCAATATTTTACAAAAATGGCACGTGTGTCTTCTGCTATAATTATTTTCAAAATAAACTTAAATCAACCCTCTTTAGGATTTCAACATGCGTATCATTCTTCTTGGCGCACCGGGCGCAGGCAAAGGCACACAAGCAACTTACATCAAAGAAAAATTCAATATTCCGCAAATTTCCACCGGTGATATGTTGCGCGCCGCAGTGAAAGCCGGTACGCCATTAGGTTTAGAGGCAAAAAGCTTTATGGATAGCGGTGGCTTGGTGCCGGATGCCGTGATTATTGGCTTGGTCAGTGAGCGCATTAAAGAGGCCGACTGTGCCAACGGCTTTTTATTCGATGGCTTTCCGCGCACTATTCCACAGGCAGAAGCAATGAAAGCCGCTGGCGTTGGCATTGATTACGTGGTAGAAATTGACGTTCCTGATGAAGCAATTGTTGAGCGCATGAGCGGCCGCCGTAGCCATCCTGCATCAGGCCGTACCTACCACATTAAATTTAATCCACCCAAAGTGGCTGGCAAAGATGATGTAACAGGTGAAGATTTGGTACAGCGCGATGACGACAAAGAAGATGTCGTTAAAAACCGCCTCAATGTTTATCACAGCCAAACCAAACCATTAGTGAAATACTACACCGATTGGGCCAACAGCGGCAAAGCTGGCGCACCAAAACATGTGTTTGTGAATGGCTTGGGGGAAGTGACTGTGGTGCGCGATAACATTTTTAAGGCGCTGGCTTAAACTATAATTTGGCCAGCACTATGAATAGTATGTAAGTCCAAATTTGGTCAAATGCGTTGTCATAAAACTGCAAGGGGTTATCAATGAGTAAAAGCAATAATTTTGTCAGAGAGCGCCCTGCCAAGAGACATCCTGAAATTAGGCGGGTCAAACCGAATGTAGTGGCCGACTGGCTCCATGCGGGCGTAGTGGACACACATCGAGGTGGCTGGGCCAGCCTTTTCTATGGTGCAGCCCTTACAGTCGCCGGCTTATTTATTCATGTATTTTTTGCTGAAAGCTATTGGCTATTAGCTGGCCTAACTACTGGATTTCTTCTGCTCGGTCCGTTTCTTGCTACTGGACTCTATGACCTGAGTCGGCGCATGGAGCTAAACGAACCCCCAAAACTCATTCCTAGCCTGACTGCATGGCTGCCAAATTTGATTAACTTTAGTATTTTTGCCGCACTGCTAATTGCTGTGATGGCCATTTGGGTTTTTATCTCATTTCGTATTTTCTTGCACTTTTTTGACAGCAATCTTCCAACTTTCATTGATGTTGCAATCAATGTCATCACGCTCAAACAACCCACTTTTGCACTTATTTATTTTTCTGTCGGTGGACTTTTTGCAGCCTTTATCTTCGCCATTAGCGTTGTTGCCGTACCGCTCATGCTCGATCGCAAGGCCAGCGTGGGTAGTGCAGCGCTGACCAGCCTGCTCGTCTGTGTCCGCAATCCAATACCTATGCTTCTCTGGGCTTTTTGTATAGTAGTCCTTGTCGGCTTTGGTTTTGCCACGAGCTTTCTGGGTTTAATTATCGCAATGCCAATCGTTGGGCATGCAAGTTGGCACGTCTACCGGGCTTTAGTCGAGACGAACGACAAGCAAGCGTAGTCAATATGTAACACGGTAAAGCTGTGCGCTTTAGAATCACTGCTCATGTGTTACAAACACATGCAAATCGGCCATACTCCAAGCTTATTAAAGTCCAGACTCTTCGTGCACCCTGAATGACAAACCATGACGCAAGCCCCGCTTCACGGTATAATTCAGCTATCCAAAAATTCACAAGAATAGCTAAACCATGCAACAGCAATATCCTTTCAAAGAAGTCGAACAATCTGCCCAAACTTACTGGGAAACGAACCAAACCTTTGCCGCCAGCGAGCAATCAGATAAGCCAAAATATTACTGCCTATCGATGTTCCCCTACCCAAGTGGCCGCTTGCACATGGGGCATGTGCGTAATTACACCATTGGCGACGTTCTAAGCCGTTTTCATAAAATGAAAGGTTTTAACG
>JAKPIR010000068.1 GCA_029549705.1 Pseudomonadota bacterium
CCATAATTTTTACAGCGTCTTGCCGGTTTTGTGTGGCGTAACAAATGTCATCACTTTTAGGGGCGCGAATCGCTGGAAAACGGGCTTGCAATGCATCAATGACCTTCGCTGCATCGTCCATGGAGAGCGTGGTTTGTGTCACATAGGCTAATTTTTCTGGGTCGTTCACTTTTAGGGTGAGTACATCTTCTGGCGTTTCAACCAAGTACATGCCCTGCTCTGCTTGCCCCATGGTGCCCTCAACTTCAGGGTGACCTTTGTGGCCTATCATGATGATTTCTAAGCCGGCTTTACGCATTTTTTCAACTTCAATATGCACTTTGGTTACCAGCGGACAAGTGGCATCAAAAGCTGTTAAGCCGCGCGACTCGGCTTCTAGGCGCACCGCCTTTGAAACGCCATGCGCACTGAAAATAACGGTGCTGCCGGCCGGAATTTTATCCAGTTCATTGACAAAAATAGCGCCTTTTTTACGTAATTCATCCACCACAAACTTGTTGTGTACAACCTCATTACGGACGTAAATCGGCGCACCAAACTTTTCTAAAGCTTGTTCTACAATAATAATTGCACGGTCAACGCCAGCGCAAAAACCGCGCGGGTTGGCGAGTAAAATGTCTGCTTGCGTATTTGTCATATGCCTCTATTTAAATCATCAAATTTAATTACGGTATAATGCGCATATTAACCTAATTAACATACGAAAACATGAACAATTCAGCCGTTAAAAATACTGCAACCTTACTGATTACTTGCCCTGATAGCAAAGGTCTGGTGGCAGCCATCGCTGATTTTTTATATCAGCACAATGCCAATATTTTACATGCTGACCAACATCAAGATGCCGAAAACAACCTGTTTTTAATGCGGGTTGAATGGGATTTAAGCGGATTTTCCATGCCCGTTGCAGAATTTGAACAGCATTTTACCTCCATTGCCGCGCGTTTTAACATGGAGTGGCAACTGAAACTTTCAAACAAACCCGTGCGCGTGGCGATTATGGTGTCGCAATACGACCACTGCTTGGCTGATTTGTTGCACCGCCATAAAAATGGCGAGTTAGACTGCGAGATTCCGCTCATTATCAGCAACCACCGCGATACGGAAAGTTTGGCAAAATTTTACGGCGTTGATTTTCACTACATTCCGGTAACTAAAGACAACAAAGCTGTAGCTGAAGCTCAGCAGTTTGCATTATTTGAGCAGTATGCCATTGATTTGATTGTACTTGCGCGCTATATGCAGATATTATCTCCTGATTTTGTCGCCCGTTACCCTAAACAAATTATCAATATTCATCACTCATTTTTACCGGCGTTTATTGGTGCGCGGCCGTATCACCGGGCCTTTGAGCGTGGCGTCAAACTTATTGGCGCAACCAGCCATTATGTAACGGAAGTATTGGATGAAGGCCCGATTATTGAACAGGATATTGACCGCATTTCGCATCGCGACCAAGTGGAAGATTTAATCCAAAAAGGTCGTGACTTAGAGCGTATCGTGCTTTCAAAAGCGGTACGCTGGCATATTGAAAATCGCATTTTATTGTACGCAAATAAAACCGTGATTTTTGACTAAATTTTCATCAAACCTTTTGAGATGCCCTGCGAGCCTTTATTTACAAGGCTCGCAGGGCATCAAAAATATCTCGGCGTGTTTTATGCTTAATTTCGCGATTTGTTTGAGTGTATTTTGAGCAAAAAACTATGCTTTTGGCAGCGTATGCTCTAAGGCAAATAAATCTGCCACCGTTTCACGTGCGCGAATTAAATGGCATGTCTCGTCATCTACCATCACCTCAGCGGCACGCGGGCGCGAGTTGTAATTACTTGCCATGCTCATGCCGTAAGCGCCGGCAGACATAATCGCCAGTAAATCGCCTTCTTCAAGTGCCAGCGTTCTATCGTGACCGAGAAAATCGCCACTTTCACAGACTGGGCCCACAATCTCATACGAAATCGCAGGGGTGTCTCGCGGCGTAACGGCTTGAATTTCATGATAAGCATCATAAAGCGCCGGGCGCATCAGGTCGTTCATGGCCGCGTCTACAATCGCAAAATTTTTGCTCTCGGTAGGTTTCAGATATTCTACTTTGGTAAGCAAAACGCCAGCGTTACCCACCAGTGCGCGGCCAGGTTCAAACACCAATTTAACCTTACGTTGACCAAGTTTTTCTTGCATAGCTGCCGCATATGCGCCAAATTGCGGTGGCGTTTCATCGCTATAGCAAATGCCAATGCCGCCGCCAGCATCGATATGCTGAATATGAATACCCTGTTGTTCGAGTGCATCAACCAGTGCCAACACGCGGTCAAACGCATCCAAAAATGGCGATAACTCAGTAATTTGCGAACCGATATGGCAATCCACACCATGAATCGCAATATGGGGCATCTTTGCAGCTTCTAGGTAGATGTTGAGCGCGTCATCATAGGCCACCCCAAATTTGTTGTTTTTGAGTCCGGTAGAAATATACGGGTGTGTTTTTGCATCAACATTCGGGTTCACCCGTAGTGAGACTGGCGCTACTTTGCCCATGGCCCCAGCCACAGTATTTAGCCGTATTAGCTCACTGCGCGACTCCACATTAAAGCAAAAAATACCTGCGTTGAGTGCAGCCTGCATTTCGGCTGCCGTTTTACCCACGCCTGAAAATACGATTTTTTTCGGGTCACCACCTGCTGCCAACACCCTTGCCAATTCACCCCCCGAGACAATATCAAACCCCGCCCCTAAGTGAGCAAATAAGTTAAGAATCGCCAAATTAGGGTTTGATTTCACCGCAAAACACACCAAGTGATTACTGTCCTTAAAACCCGCACTAAAGCTTTCAAAAGCTTGGATCAGCGCGGATTTTGAGTACACATAGCATGGTGTTGCAAAGCGATTCGCGATGTCAGTTAGCGCTACATTTTCAGCGAACAAAGCGTTGTTTTTAAGAGTAAAAGTGCTCACGGTAAAGGCTTAAGAAATAAAAAAATAGGTCGTAATAATCAAGGTGTTGTCATTTTTCGGCAGGCTGAGGGTATTGCTGCTCAGGAATATACAAAGGCCCTTTTGTTCCGCAGCCACTCACAACCGCACAGAAAGTAGCCAGTAAAAATAAATAAGCGATATTTTTGCGCATAGCTAAAAGCCTTGCCCGTAAAAAGTAGAAGCGCATTTTAGCATTCAATAAGCCATGTAAATGAATTTTCACAGACAAAATTTAACCAAAAATTTGAATAAAAATACAAAAAACAACCGCTTATCGCACAAAACAAACCGATTGTCAGCTAGTGCTAGACATAGACACCCGTAAAAGGGCATGCTTCAATTAACAAAAAAAGGAAATGCTTTATGAAACTTACTGTTAAACAACTTATAAAACCGAATTTAGACT
>JAKPIR010000205.1 GCA_029549705.1 Pseudomonadota bacterium
AGGGGTGATGTAGTTTTTTTCATCTGTGGCGGCTGATTTAGCTTTTGCCATGTTTATTGCGCAGTTTGCGGATTCATGGGTTGCGTATCGAGCAACTGTTGCTCTGGCCAAACGTTATCGATAGGCTGTACATCATGCACAAAATAGCCTGTTTCACCAAAGCATGAGGTTGGAATGCCAATATGTTCCTCATAAATTAAACGTACGCGTTTGCCGACAGTTTCGTTGATTTTTTTTGCCACAGCTTTATCTCGGACGGTAAAGAAAAACTTTTCTGCTTGTGTACCAGGCATTGAAACTAAAATAAGCTCACCTTCATAGGTTTTGCAAACCCAGCCTTTTTCTGAGAGTTTTTGCACGTAGCCAGCACGTTCGCCAGAAGAATACACCCAAGTGAGCGTGGCCCAAGTGTATAAAGCAAATAATCCAATCGGCACCAGTAATAACCATATTGAATATTTAAGTAATTGCATGAGTTTTGCTAACATGAAAAATCCCTATTTTGTAAGTTGCATTATTATCGCGCGAATTGTCACTATTTTATTCGGCTAGGGTAAATTATCCTAGCGCAGCAATATCCTAAATACTGACATATGGCTATAGAATAGCAACATGTTAAATCAAAAGCTTATTCTTTGCCCATCAGCCCGTTTGGCGCGTAGCATTCAAAGTGATATTGCGCGGCAATCCAGCCAATCAGGTCAAGTTGTCTGGCAAAGTCCGGCGGTGATGACGCTGTCGCAGTGGTTAGACGGTGCGATTGAGACGGCTTTGCTGGCGGGGCAAATAACACAGGTGCCGCCATATGCGTTAAGCCCATTGAATGAGCAGTGGCTTTGGCAAGAAGTGATTATAAGGGCTTTAAAGAAAAATGCGTTTGGTGCGTTGTTTGACGTTGCTGGGCTAGCGCAGGCCGCAATGGAGGCAAACCGTTACCAAGTGGCGTGGCGCTTGGATTTGCCGCGTGAACATTTGGCGGAAGAATCACGACAGTTTAAACTTTGGCAGCGTGCCTTTGTGGCGCGGTGCGCTGAGCTCAATGTGTTAGAACATGTGCGCTATGTTGATTGGCAACTCGCCCAGCTGGCAGCAGGTTTGGTGACGTTACCAGCGCATGTCGCCTTTGCTGGCTTTGACCAAACCGCACCGCAAGAATTACGCCTGCGTGAAATTTTAGCGGAACAAGGTGTTACGGTTTCGGAATACATGACAACTGCTCAAACGGCAGCTCAAGTACATCATCTGCGCTTGGATAATCAAGAAGCTGAACTGCGCGCGGCGGTTGCGTGGGCAAAACAAACATTACAGCAGCAACCGCAGGCAAGCTTGGCTATTGTTGTGCCGCAACTGGATGCGGTAAGAAACCAATTGGCCGATTTGTTGGATGATGTGTTTTACCCAGAAAGTGTGCGCCCGAGCTTATTTGAAGTGCCGCGAAATTACAACTTCTCGCTTGGCACGCCGTTAGCCCAACAACCGATTATTCAGGCCGCGCTCAATGTGCTGCGCTTGATGAGCAACAATGCCTCTCAGCAAGTCATGCAGCAAACTGAATATTCCGCGGTACTGTTATCACCTTTTTGGTCAGCCAGCACGACAGAAGCCGATGCGCGTGCGATGCTGGATGCAGCAATGCGCGATAAGCTGCCATTGCAGTTTAAATTGACGAGCTTGCTGTCATTGGCAGAAAAAATGCTTGCAGGCGGCTTACCTATTACCAGACTTCTGGCCGATTTGAACGCTGCAATTGCATTGATTCCAGCAAAAAATGCACCGCCGTCACATTGGGTGTTGACGATTGCGCGCGTACTTGAGGCTTTGCAATGGCCAGGCGAGCGGCCAGTCACCAGCCTAGAGTATCAGGCGCAAACGACTTGGCATAAAGCCTTACAACAGCTGGCGCAGATGGACGTATTGCAAAATAATATTGGGTTTACCGAGGCGGTGAATTTAGCCCAGCAAATATGCTCGGCGATGATTTTTCAGGCAGAAACGAAGCACACACCAGCCATTCAGATTTTAGGCATTATGGAAGCTTTAAGCAGCACGGTGGATGCCCTTTGGTGTATGCACATGAACGACCATATCTGGCCACCGCCAGCACGACCCAACTCGCTATTGCCTGCGTTTATTCAACGTCAGGCGCACATTCCCAATGCTGATAACACGGTGCAGGCGGCGTTTGCCGCAACCATTCATACGCGTTTACTGCACTCGGCGCAGCAGATTGTTTTTTCAAGCAGCACCACCGCGGGGGAGAGCCAGTTACGCCCGTCACCGCTCATGAAAAATATCCCCAATGGGCTACCTGAAACCCAATTGGCTAGCACTTTGGCTGAGCAGCTAAGTATTGCAGGCAATGCGGGCCTAACTTTTTTAGAGGATGCGATGGCGCCGGCAATTCAAGCGAATGAACATGTGCGAGGCGGTACTGGCTTATTCAAAGCGCAAGCCGTTTGCCCGGCATGGGCTTTTTATCAGTATCGATTGGGGGCCAAAGCCCTTAAAACCCCAACCGATGGTCTTGATAACATGGCGCGAGGTTCGCTGGTGCATGGCGTGCTGGAGCAGTTTTGGCACAAGCGCCACTTTGCTGATTTGCGGGATATGCCAACCGCAGCGCTCCAAGTTGCGGTCAGTGAGGCCGTTGACCATACGTTGCAAGCATTTTCGGCCGAAAATTCAGTTTCAGCCAACGTGCTGACGCTTGAACATGAACGGCTTTTCAAGCTGATTAGCGATTGGTTGCTGTATGAGAAATCGCGCAATGTCGGTTTTAATATGGTGGCATGCGAGGCCGAGAAAAAAGTCAGCATTTGCGGCATTGAAGTCACCCTTAAAATTGACCGTATTCATACTCTTGAAAATGGCGGCCTTGAATTTGTTGATTATAAAACGGGCCAAGCGCCCAAAATGAACAGTTGGGCTGAGGCGCGCATCACCGAGCCGCAATTGCCCATTTATGCAGTGTTTTATGTGGAAGATGCCGCACAGGCAACGGGCGTACAATTTGGCATGGTTAAAACGGCTGAACATACCTTTGCAGGGGTGAGTGCAGAAAATTTTGAAGCGGAGCCAGAAATACGCAAGCCCGCATTTATTCGCGCATTCAATGATTGGACTGCTTTACTGACGCATTGGAAAAGCAGCATTGAAGCCATTGCCCAAGAAATTAAAAACGGTGAAGCTGCCGTGCGCTTTAAAGACGAAAAAGATTTGGCTTATTGTGAAGTGATGCCACTGCTGCGAATTCCAGAACGAAAATTACAGTTTGAACGCTATGCCAATCATCAAAAAGCCGGGGAAGAATGATGCGTTCTAGTGCAATAAAAATCATACAAAATAGCCCGGTTTTTATTACAAACCTTTTTCGATGCTCTGTAAGCCTTGTAAATAAAGGCTCGCAGAGGCATATTTTTTCTCGGGCGTTTTGAAGTGATTTTTTTAGTGTTTTTAAAGTTTGAGTTATCAGGAAAAAAAGCATGACGGTAGCGCGTGAATTGAATCTTGCAACGGATGAAAAAAACCGTCAGCGTGCGCTCGATTTTGCTTCATTTATTGTCGAGGCTCCGGCAGGGGCGGGCAAAACCGAACTGCTCACGCAACGGTATTTAAAACTGTTGCAAACGGTAAACGCGCCTGAGGAAATTATCGCCATTACGTTTACCAATAAAGCTGCGGCAGAAATGCGCGTGCGTATTTTAGATAGCTTAATCAAAGCGGCCAATCATGAAAAGCCAGACGCCGAACATAAACAAATCACTTATGCGTTGAGCCTTAAAGCGCTGGAAATAGCAGAGAAGAAGCAATGGCAACTCATTGAAAATCCTGCGCGTTTGCGTATTTTTACCATTGACAGCCTGTGCGCACACTTAGCTAGGCAAATGCCCCTGATGAGCCGATTTGGTGCGCAACCGCGCGTGGCGGAAGATGCCGGCGCACTTTATACGCAAGCGGCAGAACATACATTAGCGTTGCTTGAAGTCGCTGCACACACCGACGTTGTGAAGTCCGCCCTGCGTTATGTGGATAACAATGCCGAGCAGTTGAAAAGCCTGTTGGTGAGAATGCTTGAAAAGCGGGACCAGTGGCTACATCACGCCCAACAAGAAGTCGATGAAGCGGCTTTGCAGCAAACATTACGCCATTTGGTGGAGCAAGAGTTGGCAATCATCGCGAAAGTTTTCAATATGCGCCTGCAACTTGAACTGATGCCACTCGCACGCTTTGCAGCCAGCCAACTGCCATGCGAGCACCCGATTGCTTTACTGCGTGATTGGGAGAACACGCTACCCACCCATGCCGAAGCGCTACCCATGTGGCAAAGTGTACGTGAATTATTGCTGACTGATGTGGATGGTATTCGCGCAGGCATTTCTAAAAACATTGGTTTTCCGCCAGAATTTAAAATAGAAAAAGCGCAGTTCAAAAGCTTTTTAGAGGCACTGCAAACAATTCCAAATTTTGCGCCAACGCTCGCTAAAACCAAAAAACTGCCCAACATCGCGCACACGCAAGAGGCCTGGCAAATCATCAGCACGCTTTCTCAGTTACTGAATTTGGCGGTGGCGCAATTGTGGTTGGTGTTTCAGCGGGCGGGTGAAGTTGATTTTGTTGAAATTGCCACGCGTGCCACACAGGCGCTTAAAAATGATTTTGGTGAGCCTACCGATTTAGCCTTGAAACTTGATTACCAAATTCAGCATTTACTGGTGGATGAGTTTCAGGACACCAGCCCCAGCCAGATTGAACTACTCAAGCAACTCACGCTTGGTTGGCAGATGAACGATCAGCGTACATTATTTTGTGTGGGCGATCCGATGCAGTCAATTTACCGCTTTCGCAAAGCCAATGTGGGCTTATTTATTGAGGCGGCCAAGCATGGCATTGGCGACATTCGTTTAGAAAAATTGCAGTTGTATCGCAACAACCGTTCTTATCCGGCAGTGGTTAATTGGATAAATCAGACGTTTGCGAAGGTTTTTCCTGTGGCCGATGACATCACGCAATCAGCCATTCAATATCGGCCATTCATCGCCACCAAAGAAGAAGCAACGAGCGCGGGTGTGCAGGTGCACCCGATTATCCAGCGCGTCGATGAGACCAATGAGGCTGCGCAAATGCGTGAGGCGGAAGCGGTGATCGAGATTATTTTGCAAGCACGCGCGAATGAAGTACAGCCAAAAATCGCGGTGCTGGTACGCTCAAAAAAACACTTGGCGCAATTGGTTAGCCTAATTCGCCGACATTACCCCGAAATTGCCTTTCAGGCGGTGGAGATTGAAGCGCTGGAAGGGCGCCAGATTGTGCAGGATTTACTCTCCCTTACGCATGCACTGCATCACCGCGCAGACCGTGTGCATTGGTTAAGTGTGCTTCGTGCGCCCTGGTGCGGCCTAACGCTGCATGATTTACATGCGCTGGCTGGCCACGATTTGCATGCAAGTATTTGGTCGCTCATGCAAAATGAAGCGGTGGTGCAGCGCTTATCTGCCGATGGGCAGGCACGCTTAATGCATGTGCGTGCCATTTTGGCAGAGGCGTTTGCAACGCAAGGCCGCATGAACACTAGCCGCTGGCTGCGCGGTGTGTGGTTGATGCTTAATGGTGGCGCCTGCCTGTGGGAGCCGCGTGATGTGATTGACGTGCAGGCTTTTTTTGCCTGTTTAGATGCGCTTGATCGCAGTAACCAGTTTTCACCCGAGCGCATGAACATTGAAATCACCAAGTTATTTGCTAGCCCGGATGCACAAGGCGAGTGTTTGCAGATGATGACCATTCATAAATCAAAAGGCCTGGAATTTGACTCCGTAATTCTGCCGGGCTTGGGCGCTACCACGGGTGGCAGCAACAGCGACAAGCCGCTATTGTTGTGGGAAGAGGTCACAATTGAAGAAGAAACACAGTTGCTGGCCGCACCGTATCTGCCAAAAAATCAGCGCAACCACGCGAGTGTAAGCCCCTATGAATACTTGGAAATGTTAGAAAATACGCGCGAGAAAAATGAAGCGGCAAGAGTGCTGTACGTGGCGGCCACACGCGCTGAGCGATGCCTGCATTTGGTAGGCATTGCCAACCAAAAAGCTGATGACAGCATTGCACCCAGCAAAAACACCTATTTGGATTTGCTTTGGGAAGAACTGGCTGCGCATTATGAAGTGCAAGCAAAGCGGGGCGATATCGCTGATACTGCTGCAAATACAGAAGCGGATATCGCGTTATTTACACCTCGATTAGTGCGGCTTGCTATGCCTCAAGTACCATCCATGTTGCAAACACAGCCTACGCAGGGCTTAGCAAATACGCAACCCAACAGTGCTATTGAAAAAATGCAGGATGATACGCAGCGTTTGCAGGCCGATATTGGCACACTCACGCATCACTATTTAGAGCTTATCGCACAGCATGGCCTGCCCGCATGGCCAGTAACGCGTTTGATTGCCCTAAGACCGGCTATGCAGCACTGGCTACGGCAGCAAGGGCACCGTGAAATGGTCGCCGCAAGTGCTGCGGATAAGAGTATTGCCATGTTAACCACTACATTAAATAGTCAGGCAGGGCAGTGGGTACTGCAAGCGCATACGCTTGGCGCACAGGAATTAGCCCTCACGCGGGTTGAAAAAAATACAGTCAAAAACTGGGTGGTGGACCGCACGTTTGTAGAAACACACGCCGATGGTTCGCAGACACGCTGGATCATTGACTATAAAACAGTGGAGCTATCTGCTGACATTTCAGTGCCAGCGCTCAACACCATTGCTTTGCAGTATGCAGAACAATTACAACACTATGAACAGCTCTTTACGCACGAGGGCTTACCTATTCAAAAAGCGATTTTCTTTGTGAGTATTGGTCGTTTAGTGCCGCTTTAACCCTAGCGCATTCCACTATTTCTGTGAACAAAGTCAACAATTGAGGGCTAAATCTCGCACTGCTCTTTAAATTAGTTGCTGCATCTCTTTGCCATAATTTGGCATGGGCAAAGTGTCATGTTGCTCAGTGTTGTGAATTTCAATTGCTGATTCTGTACGCCATTGAAATCAAAAAAACCAAGATTAGGGCCACTAAGAGATGAAGTTAGCTGCGTTAAAAATCATTTGTTTTATATTCATGGGCTTGGCCTTTACTGGCGAAAGTCTGGCCGCAAACTGGGTTAAGCTCAGTGAAAACGGAACTTCAAAACTACTCATCGACAAACAATCCATTTTAGAAAAAGACCAGCTCACACGCGCATGGGTTAAGGTTGAATATAAAAAAGCGCAAATCAATAGTGAATCGGCTGACAAAGCTTATAACCTATCAAAATTACTCTGGTATTTTGATTGCCCTGCGCAAAAATCGGCTACCACGCAAGTGTTTCAATATATGAATGCAGAAACAGTATTTTCTGCGGGGATAGACGTAAAAGCTGCCGAGTTTATTGAACCTGTGCCAGAAACCGACCTGGACCGCGCGATGCGCTATGTCTGCACCAGAGTGCAGCCAAAAAATCAACATGAAACCAAGCTAGCTAATAAGCCTTCAGAAAATAAATCGCAAACGCCTATCACAAAAGAAAACGCCACAGCAGAGGCAGAAAAAAAACCTGCACCAGCGGCAGAACCCGCTGCGGCGGAAGCAAAACCGGTAGAAAGCAAACCTGTTGAAGCAAAACCTGAAGCAGAGAAGGCAGCCCCAGAAAAAACGGCTGTTATAAAACCCAACAAAGGTAAAGCACATGCCGCACATTGGACCTACGAAGGAAAAGATGGTCCTGAAAACTGGGGTAAATTGCAGCCGGAATTTGCGACATGCGACATCGGCCAGAACCAATCCCCTGTAAATATTGATGCCACCATTGATGCGCCGCTTAAAACGTTGAAGGGCATACAAAAAATGCCGGCCAAAGAGATTGTTAACAATGGCCACACCATACAAGCCAATTTTAAAGAAGGTAATATGCTGTTGCTTGACGACACGCCTTTTCAAATGAAGCAAGTGCATTTTCATACGCCAAGCGAAAACACCATCAAGGGCAAATCATATCCATTAGAGGCGCATTTTGTGCATGCGGATAAAAAAGGCAATCTCACGGTGATTGCGGTGATGTATAAAGAGGGCAAAATGAATGCTGGTCTTGAAAAGTTATGGTCGCAAATGCCAAAAGAAGCAGGCGCACCTGTGCCGCTTAACACAAAAGTAACTGCCAATGAATTGTTGCCAGAAAACCGTGACTACTATCGGTTTAGTGGTTCATTGACTACGCCACCGTGTACGGAAGGCGTGCGTTGGCTGGTTTTAAAAACGCCTCTGACTGCCTCAAAAGAACAAATTACAGCGTTTGAAGAAGTGCTGCACCATCACAATAATCGCCCCGTACAACCGCTTAATGGTCGCGTTGTGCTGGAATAGTAGAATCGAATTTAAGCACTTAAAATGCTGTTTTTTACCGCAGTTTCAACATCAACCTTTTTTGATGCTCTGCGAGCCTTATAAAAAAAGGCTTGCAGAGGAGAAAATTTTTCTCGTAGCAAAATGCACGGGTTTAAAGCGCTTTTTTTAGCTATTATTTTTGCATTACATCAGCAAATTTAAAGCTACTCACCAGCCAGCGAAATCCTACGCATCAGGCAACCTTGCTGATAGAATATCGCGCATCTCATTTTAAAAGACGTATTCTCGATGAAAATTTTTTCCGGCCTGTTTCAGCGCGCAATGGTTTGGGCAAGATTACCCAATGCACCATGGTATTTGGGGGCACTTAGTTTTGCGGAATCGTCATTTTTCCCCATTCCGCCCGATGTCATGCTCGCGCCCATGAGTTTGGCCAACCCGAATAAAGCCTGGCGATTTGCGCTGATTACTACGGTGACCTCAGTACTAGGCGGTTTGTTTGGCTACTTGATTGGCATCACCATGTTTGATGTGATTGAGCCGCACTTAAAAGCAAGCCACTACTGGGACGCCTACCTTACCGCTGTGACGTGGTTTAAAGAATGGGGCTTTTGGGCGATTTTTATTGCAGGTTTCTCACCGATTCCCTACAAAGTGTTTACCATTGCAGCAGGAACGCTTTCAATGGCGCTGATTCCTTTTGTACTGGCATCGGCAATTGGGCGCGGCATGCGGTTTTTTATGGTGGCCGGCTTAATGAAGTGGGGTGGCCCGAGTATGGAAGCCAAATTGCACCAATATGTGGATAGAATTGGCTGGGCAACGGTGGCGATTGTGGCAGTTTTGTTTTTTATTTACCGCTAGAGATTTACGTTGTTAACTCACTAGCTAACTAAATTCTTTTAAAATATTTTTCACAAACTCTGCACGCTGATTTAATGCGCTCAAACTCACGGTAATGCGCAGTTTATCAGGCCCATTCATGCGGCAGCGTTTGTCGCGCTGTAGTAAATTAATGAGCTTAATCGGGTCAATATCCGCTTTTGGGTTAAATTGCAGTTGAATGGCCGCATCACTGGCATCAATTTTAATCACGCCAATCGCTTTGGAGGCAATGCGCAAGCGGTGGCATGCCATCAGCGCTTCACCTTGTTCGGGGAGCAAACCAAAGCGGTCTATCAGTTCTTCTTGCAGGTTATCAAGTTCGTCATCGTCCACGCAATTGGCCAAGCGTTTATACACCACCAAGCGTTCGTGCACATCGGGGCAATATTTGGTGGGCAAGAGCGCTGGTG
>JAKPIR010000224.1 GCA_029549705.1 Pseudomonadota bacterium
AGTTCTTCCATGCTGGCGGCCGTTTTCTCTAGCGATGCTGCTTGGTCTTCCGTACGACGGCTCAAATCAGCGTTACCCTGCGCAATTTCTTTTGAAGCCGTGCCGATGGTTTCCACTGCATTTTTCACCGTTACAATCGGGTTTACTATCATGCCCAATGTTTCATTCATGCCATCGACAATTTTGCGATAATCTCCCAAGTGGCGTGCTGCATCAGCCCGTACAGATACCCGGCCTTGCCGTGCTGCATTTGCCAGCATTTGAGCATCTTGGTTTAAAGCTTTCAAATTACTGCGCACTTGCTCAATCGCTTCGTTCACAAAAGCTTTTTTACCAGGAAATTGTTCTAGCTGAGCATCAAAGTTGCCTTCACCAAACTCCTTTACACAGGCTAACGCTTTCTCAGTCAACTCTATTTGACCTGCAACAATTTGGTTAATAGCAATAGCCAACTCATTAAATCCACCTTTAAACATTTCTGCATACATGGACTTATCAATATTGCCTTGTAAATGCTCATTGGTAACCCATTTTACGGAATCCAAAAGACCTTTAAGCTTGCCTTTTAGTCGGTCTAGATTTGTGTTGATTTCAGCTTTTTTACCGGGATATTGCTGAATTTGCACCAAGAAATCACCGTCACCCAGCAATTTCATTACGTGAATCATTTCCTCTTTTTCTTGCACGTGCCCTGCTACCATTCGGTTCACGCCTTCTGCCATCTGTGCATAAGCGCCCTTGTATTGCTCGGTGGCAATACGCACATCGATATCACCAGCGTCATGCTCTTTAGCCATATGTTCCATATCAGAAATAAAAGTCTTGATATTACTGCGCAGCAATTCAATCCCTTCATTAATAAAAGCACGCTGTCCGGGAAATTGTTCTAGGGGTGCATTAAAATTACCATTGGCAAATTCTGCAATACAGGCCGTCACTTTGCGCATCACATCGGCTTGGTTAGCTGCCATGTGATTGACATTGGTAGTCATGGTTTTATAGCTGCCATGAAACTTATCAGCATCTATTACCGCATGAATGTTGCCCGCTTTATTTTCATCAGCCATGACCGTTTGTGCGTCAATCACATTTTTGAGCGTTTTCTGCATTTTGTGCATTGAAACCATCAAGCTAGTGCTGTCACCGCTTTTCAAATCAATGGGGCTATTCAAATCACCATTAGCAATGCGGTCTGCAATCTCGGCTACTTCTTCAGGTTCGGCGCCAAGTTGTTTTCGTAAGTTGCAGGTGATGAGATAACCAATTACTGCTGTTGCCAGCAAAATAAGCACACTTAGCAATATATTCAATTTTCCTGCGCGGTTTTTTACTCCTGCAGCGGCCTCGGCACTTAACTGGCCTAAGTTCATTTTATAATCGATGTGAGCTGCAATATCGGCATTGGCCTTTTCTGCGGGTGTACGAATTGCAATGTAGAGTTCATGCGCCAATGCCTTATTGTTGAGGCGTGAGGCATTTAAAATCGGCTCCATGCGCAGATAATATTCATTCAGGCCTGCTTTATCGGCTTCTAACATCTGCTTTTCTTGATCGTCAGCAATATAGGTCTCGTAATTCTTGAATAAATCAGCCAATTCAGTTTGCAGTTTTCGGATGGCAGATTCTACCTCTGCCATTTTTTCAGGCTCTTTGATCAGCGTATGATTGGCCACCCGGATTCTTAATGTATTGAATTTATAACGTACTTTGTCGAGCTCCACCATGCTCGGCACAATGTTGGCATTGGCATAATTGGTTTCATCAAATACATCCAACATTTGGCTGTGGTTAAAAATAGCCAAGCCGACCAAGCCCACAACAGAGATCAAGGTCAGCATTAACATTTTTTTAGCAACGGTCATTTTCATATTCCACTCAATTCATTTTCTTGCATCGAAGAATATTCCAGCAATAGTCATAATTTATACGATAACCAAATGTTTTAATTACGTAATAAGCTGGCTCTTAAGGTGCTAATTCTAGGAATCAACACCTATCATTTGCTTAAAAATTAAGCATCAGTATTCACGGTTTCAGGCAGGCTTTGCGAAGATTGCACAGGTGACACTTCTGCGGCTGAAGCTGGGTTTGCACCTGCAAATACTATCAACATGGTAAATATCAAACATGTTGCCAATACGGCGTAAATGGTTTTAACCAAGTAGTCCATCAAATTTTCCATCGCATTTTCCTCTTCCAAAACATGGCCAAGCCACATAATGCTTGGCACCTTATGCATGTCATCGGCATAAAAAATGAAAACTTAATACAATTTGTAAAAATTTATTTACAGCTTTTGGCAGTGTGTGCGATGACCTAGCGCACACAATGTAAGTTGAGTTTTGCGCTTGAACGCAACATTGACAGCGAGAAAATTAGTGCAATTTTTTAGCAGATTTTCACCCGAGCAAAAAACACTGCCCTGTACCAGTGCTTGGCATCACCATTCTCGCTAAGTGCTAAAGCACTAAGTCGAATGCGAGAGCCTTTATTTACTTGGCTTGCAGGGCATCAAAAAAGGTTGTGGGTTAAAACACGCTGGTTTTCGTGTTTTCTCGGCTTAAAACTCTTCCCATTCGCCGTCATCTGTGCCGGTTTTAACGGTGTTGACTTTGACGGTTTTG
>JAKPIR010000234.1 GCA_029549705.1 Pseudomonadota bacterium
CGACACCGCCGTGCGCGGCAATCATATTCAGCTCAGCCAAACCATTCAAAAAGCCTTGCAGCACCATGATTACCCCACCCTATTAAAAACCGCATTAAGTGAACTCATGGTGGCCAGTGCGCTACTAGCTGCAACGCTTAAAATGCAAGGCGCGCTGGTGTTGCAAATTCAGGGTCGCGGCAAATTAAAACTACTGGTCGTAGAATGCACTTCCCAGCTTGAAATTCGTGCTACTGCAAAATGGACTGGGGAGATTGTTGAAGATAGCTTTATCGAGTTATTAACTCAGGGACAGTTTGTCATTACCCTAGACCCCAAAGATGGCCGACAAACTTACCAAGGCATAGTACCGATTGAAGGCCATAGCATTGCAGAAATATTGCAAAATTATATGCAGCGCTCTGAGCAAATTGAAACCCGTATTTGGCTCACAAGCGCGAACAATCAAGCAGCGGGAATGCTATTGCAAAAACTGCCAGAACAGTTAGAAATTGACGAAGACGCTTGGAATAGAATCTGCCAACTTGCAGAGACCACCACCGACCAAGAACTGATTGCGTTAGATGCTAGCGAACTGCTGCACCGACTGTTTCATGAAGAAAATGTACGCGTTTTTGACCCTCAACCAGCACAATTCAAATGCAGTTGTACACGAAAAAATGTCGGTAATATGCTGCGTATGCTAGGCGCTGAAGAAATAGCTGACATTTTAGCCGAGCGTGAATCCATTGAAGTGCACTGCGACTTTAGCAATCAGGCTTATGTGTTTGATGCCGTGGATGCAGCCCAATTACTGGCTTCAGAAACAACTTTGGACACACCTAAACAAGCGCATTAACCAAGTGGCGTTAACCTTTTCGGCAAAGCATTGGTAAAAATTCTTCGGGCACGTTGGTTTTATTCTCACCCTTTGCGACCATTTTTTCAGGTGGATTAGCGTTACCGCAAACCCATTCCACCGGCACGATATTTGATTCCTCTATCACCGCTGGCCTTAGCGTAATGACTTTTCCTTGCAACACCTTGTGCGCCTTGTTACCAAAAGTAAGATGAATCGCGCCTTCTTGTATTTCTACGCTACTTGCAAAATTACTCACGATTTTTTCGGCTGCCGGCAAGCCCGCCTCTTGATTGTCTTTGGGCAATATCTTTAAAGATTTCCACGCTACGGCAATCGGCTCTTTTGCAACATCAGCCAAGGGTAGCGCTGTTTTAACTTGCTCTCTAACAATGCGTCCCAATGAGCTTGGAATCGCAATCATTGCCAAAATTCCAATAATTGCCACGACCACCATCATCTCAATCGCTGAAAAACCGTCAATCTGCCCTGTATTGTGATTCATCTTTAATCCTATTTCGTTTCTAATTGTCTTGTTCGTTCAAATAAGCAAATTGCAGTGGCAGTTGCAGCGTTCAAAGACTCAACCGAATTTGTCTGCATGGGTATGCGAATAGATTTTGTGGCAGCTTGAATGGTTTTTGGCCTTAATCCAGACCCTTCATTGCCAATCACAAAAGCTGTCGGCGTCGTGAAATCTTGTCGGTATAGCGACTCACCTTGCATGGTGGTGGCGTAACTTGCCCCCTGAAAGTGCTGCATTACTTTTAACAAATCAGCACGTTCGACGATAGGCAACACAAACTGCGCGCCCTGCCCACCCCGTAAGGCTTTTGGTGACCAGGCATCGGTACAGGCTTCAGATAAATACACCACTTCAACACCTGCGGCGGCCGCGGTGCGCAACATACTGCCTAAGTTACCTGGGTCTTGAATGTCTTCTAGCATGAGTGCAAAACTGGGGGTTTCGGGGCTGACGAATTTGGGAATATTCACCAGCGCCAAAACGCCCGTGCTGGTTGCCACAGGGGTAATTTCTGCAAACATCAGCGTGGGTAACATGACTGTTGCAATATGCTCAAGCGATTGAATTAAACTGGTTGCTTCAACACTACTTTTGCCTTCTGGGATAATTAACACTTCAGGCTCACCAAAAGCCGCCATGTACGCTTCAATCAAGTGCACGCCATCGAGCAAAGTTTTGCCCTCTGCGCGGCGCTCACGCGCATTTTCTGAAAGCTTTTTATAATATTTGAATACCGGGTTATCGCGCGAGGTAATGTGCTTAAAACTCATAAAATCCTAATTAGCTCAAAGATTGTTTACAAAATCTAACGTTAGTTTAACCCAAACAAGGTTGTATGCATGCCCGCTTTGCAGTAAATTGGCAGGGCAGTATCCATTCAACAAAAATTATATTCAATACGGAGGGTGAGATGTCATTAACAAAACGTTCATTAGCAGAATTAATCGGTACATTTTGGTTGGTATTAGGCGGTTGTGGTAGCGCCGTGCTCGCAGCAGGTATCCCCGATTTGGGCTTAGGGTATTTAGGCGTTTCATTTGCATTTGGCTTAACGGTTGTCACCATGGCGTATGCCATTGGCCATATTTCGGGTTGCCATTTAAACCCGGCAGTATCCATTGGTTTGGTCGCTGGCGGCCGCTTTAAGGCTGCGGAGTTACCGCACTACATTGTGGCTCAGGTGATTGGCGCAATACTGGCCGCCTTGTTGATTAAAACTATTGCCAGCGGCGCCGAAGGCTTTGCAGGTGGGTTGGCCTCAAACGGTTTTGCAGAACACTCGCCGCATGGTTACAGCATGATGGCTGGTTTAATCACAGAAATCGTGATGACAGCCATGTTCTTGTTCATCATTATGGGGGCTACCGATAAACGCGCGCCAGCGGGTTTAGCGCCTATTGCAATTGGTTTTACGCTGGTGCTTATCCATTTAATTAGTATTCCCGTCACCAACACTTCAGTGAACCCTGCGCGCAGTACTGGGCCGGCGTTACTTGAAGGTGGCATTGCCTTGCAGCAACTTTGGCTGTTTTGGATTGCACCGATTATTGGTGCGGTAATTGGCGCGGTAGCTTATAAAACCGTTAGCGAAGAATAAAGCCTACTGTAGGAGCGGTCATTGACCGCGAAAACCAGCGTAAAAAAATACAGTTTTCGCGGTCTTTGACCGCTCCTACATGAACAACGCCCACTTATTGTGGGCGTTTTGTTATCTAACGCTATAATAGCGCATGGCAAAAAAACTCGATTTAGAACGCATTTTAAAAAACCAAGGCTTTGGCGCACGTAAGCTTTGCCGCATCATGATTATCAATGAAGAAATCACCGTCAATGGCGAAATGTGTGATGACCCCAGCGCAGAATTTGAACTAGAAAACTTGAAGTTCACGGTTAAAGGCGAGCCATGGGAATACCGCGAAAAGTCATACTTGATGATGCACAAACCAAGCAATTACGAGTGCTCACACAAAACACAGCACCACCCCACCATTTACAGCCTGTTGTCGCATCCGCTGGTGGAACGGGGCGTACAATGTATTGGCCGACTGGATGAAGACACTACTGGGTTGATTTTGATTTCAGACGACGGCCAATTTATCCACAAAATGAGCTCACCCAAGCACAAAGTGCCCAAAATTTATGAAGTGACCTGCAAGCACCCGGTCAGCGATGATCAAATCGCGCACATTTTACAAGGCGTGCAGTTGGTTGATGAAGACGCGCCAATTGCCGCACTTCATTGCACCCGCGTTTCAGACAACGTCATTCACATGACGCTGGCTGAAGGAAAATATCACCAAGTGAAACGTATGGTGGCCGCCATCAGTAACCGCGTTGAGGCCTTAAAGCGCATTCAAATTGGTGAACTGCAGTTGCCGCAGGATTTAGCCGTAGGTAAATGGCGCTGGCTAACGGCAGAAGATATGTTAAAGCTAGGCGTGAAATAGTTTGTGTAACAATATGAAAAATAAGTTATTATTATTTTTCAAACCTCACAAAAAAAGGACGTTTTTATGCAAAAAATGATCTGCATTAAATTACTTACTGTACTGTTTCTTGCGGGTAGCCAACATGCCTTTGCAGAAGTCTACAAGCAAATTGACGGCAAAGGCCGCGTCACTTATACCGATAAACCAGCCTTAATTCAACCAAACACAAATAAGGCAACGACAGTTCAAACGCCAACGGCAAAGCCCAGTGCCGCACAAGGCACAGCCCGGACTGCGCAGCCTTTAGCCACCACAACCAGCATTCCTATCACCACCACGCCGAGTGATACCTCTAACCGCTATGCAGGTCATGGCCGTAGCAATTATATTGCCTACACCACATCCAATTCCAGCATATTGCCATTTTTAGAAAACCCCAAACCAGTGATACGCGCATGGCTTCTCAGCCACGTTTGGCGTATGTTTGCTTTTAGTCCTTATTACGACAATAAGCTTTCCAGATCACCACCTGCATGGCTTTATAAAGACGCTTACGCGGTTTACCCTACCGGCAATCAGCAAGAAACCATGACACTGGATAACGCCACTGAATATATTTTGCGCAGCGCCAATGGTCAGCTTTTATATATTCCATACGGTTGCAGTCAAGGAAGCTGCCCACAATTTGCCGCAGATGTTGGCAATCAGGCTTTTCGAGATTTATGGATTAAACAGGCGCGTGGCAAGCTCGCCCTTGGTTACAAAGGCATTCATGTGGATGACGTGAATTTAGATTGGCGCGTGAGCGATGGCCATGGCAATTTCACCGTACCGATTGACCCGCGCACCAATAAACCCATGACGCTTGCGGACTGGCGTCGTTATTTTGCAGAATTTACCGAGCAAATTCGCGCGGCTTTTCCAAATACAGAAATCGTACATAATTCACTTTGGTGGGTACCCGACACCGACCCGTTTGCCGCACGCCAATTAAAGGCTGCCAATATCATCAATATTGAACGTGGCGTGGTGGATGACGGTTTAACCCATGGCAAAGGCCCTTTTGGCTTTGAAACCTTGCTTGATTACGTGGATAAACGCCATGCGCACGGCACCAACGTGCTGTATTTTGCTTACGGCACCACCCAAACAGCGTGCGAATATAATTTGGCTAGCTATTTTCTGACCAGCACTGGCAAAGATGGCACGACTTGTCTGTATGCAAACGCGCCAGATAACTGGTGGAAAGGTTATGATGTGGCACTTGGCAACCCAGTTGGCGAGAGAAGCAAGCTGGCAAATGGCGTGTTAAGACGCAATTATGAGAATGGCGTTGTGCTGGTGAATCAGCCTGGCGCACCTGCGGTAACGACGAACTTGGCAGGAAAATTCAAAATTCTGCCTGGCTCGAATTCAGCCACTATCACGACCACTGAAATTCCGGCCAGCACCGCTTCACAGCCTTATTTATCTAACGCTGCCAGCACCACCACACATGTCGCACTGGAAGAAAAACGTGGCGTTATTTTGCTCTATGATGCCCCTTGAAGTCAGCTAAAAATAATGCGCGTAACGTGGCGAATGACCTTATCATTCAGAGATAAAAAACGTTCCATTTGATGTATTTTTTACGCCAACCTTTTTAGCACCTCTGCGAGCCTTATAAATAAAGGCTCGCGG
>JAKPIR010000253.1 GCA_029549705.1 Pseudomonadota bacterium
CTGCAGCGCGTGCCGGGCAATTAGTGACATTCGGTATTAAGCCGAACTTTCCAGAGATAGGTTACGGGTACATTCAGTCGGGCAAAAGTTTAATTAATGCTGTGGGATGCTTTGAAGTCAGTCGATTTGTAGAAAAGCCAAGTTTGAAAATAGCCGAGGAATATCTTGAAAGTGGGGATTTTTTCTGGAATAGCGGCATGTTCCTTTTTAAACCCAGTGTGTATTTGGCTGAGTTGGAAAAATTCAGGCCAACAATTGTCAAGCAGATTCAATTGGCTTTTGAAAAAAGTTATCAAGATTTAGATTTTTGTCGTCTTGATGAAGAAGCTTTTACTAAATCTCCCTCCGATTCCATTGATTACGCAGTAATGGAGCAAACAAACTTAGCAGCTGTCGTCCCAGTGGATATGGGTTGGAATGATGTTGGATCTTGGGCTGCACTATGGGAAGTGCAAGGAAAAGATACAGACGGCAATTCAATTCGAGGCGATGTCATTATTGATGCTGTGCAGGATTCATTGATTCGCGCCGAAAGTCGCGTAGTGGCAGCCGTTGGAATTAAAGACATGGTTATAGTTGAAACTCCAGATGCTGTTTTGGTGGCACACAAAGATAGCGCGCAAGATGTTAAAAAGATTGTGGACTATCTGAAACGCCACAATCGTAGTGAACAAAATTTACATACACGAGTATATCGTCCATGGGGTTGGTATGAGAGTTTGGAGGTTGGCGAGCGATTCCAAGTGAAGCGCATTATGGTAAAACCAGGCGGCAAGTTATCGCTACAATTACATGAAAAACGTGCTGAACATTGGGTTGTGGTGAGCGGTACAGCGCTAGTTACACGTAATTATAAAATTGAAACACTTACCGAAAATCAATCAACATATATTCCAATTGGTGTAAAGCATCGTCTAGAGAACCCGGGCTCAGAGCCGCTGCATTTAATTGAAGTGCAATCAGGCAGTTATCTTGGTGAAGATGATATTGTGGGATTTGACGATAGTTATGGCAGAGTGTAGTGCTTGCAGGAAAATTCACCCAACTGGGCTATTGAGAGTGTTCACGCTAAATGGTGTAATGCTAGTAACTTTTTTAAACCATGTAAGCTTATTCAGTTGCAGCGACTATCGGAGATATACAAAATGAAAAGTAAACTAATTGGGCTGGTGCTAATGTCTGTTTTAGCCGTACCTAGTGTTTCTGTTGCGGCCACAACAACTTATAACGTGAAGGCTTATGAAAACTCTACAAGTGGTGGTGTTGGCCTTGAAGTAGATGTGTTCGCCGGTAACACCTTTTCAATTTTAGCCTCATCTTCAGATTATTGGAACGCAGGTGCGCTACCACGCTGGTCTAATGCAAATGGTCTGACGGGTGACTTAATTGCTTCAGGGGTAGCAGACGTGACTGGTGATAATCCGGGCGCGGAATTTGATTTGGTTGGCGTAGCTTTTCCTAACTGGACACAGAATGGATTAACAGCGCCGTATGGTACGCTTGTTGGCCAATTTGGCAGTGGTGATTTTTTCAAAGTTGGTACTAGCTATACTGGAGTTGCTACAGCCAATAAACTGAAGTTATTTTACTTTGATTCTAACTATGAAGATAACTCAGGTAGCATTAAGGTTAGAGTAACGGCTGTGCCTGAGCCGGAAACCTACGCTATGCTTCTTGCGGGCTTAGGCGTGATTGGCTTTATGTCGCGCCGCCGTAGAAATAGCTAGTTTTAAATATAATTGAGATAAGCACGAGAAGCGGGGGCGAATGCTCCCGTTTTTTATTTATTGAGCAAATCCTTTGATATTTTGAACGATATAGTTGATTTGCCTAAAACTGGCGCGCCCGACAGGAGTCGAACCTGTGACCTTTGGCTTCGGAAACCAACACTCTATCCAACTGAGCTACGGGCGCTATATCCAGCAGGCATTATAGCAAATCGCAGCGTAATCTTTTGTTGTAAATGCAGTTCTTTTGCCTTGGGCTAAAGTGTAGGTATAATACCAATCACTTCAATTTTCATTAGGGATGCACTGCAATGAGCAATCAAGATAACGAGTATAAAAGCTCAAGTTTATGGCAACTGATTTTGGTAATTGCCGGTACTATTCTGGCATTTACGCTGCTCATTGCGCTGTTAGCAAAGTCTTTTAGCGGGGCGGCACCTGAGGCAGTAGATACTGCCGCGGTTGCAAAAGTGGAAGCTAATATTAAACCGATTGCAGAGGTTGAGGTGGCGAGTGCCGCCGCAGGTCCGCATGTGGATAAAAGTGGTGAAGAAGTCGTTGCGGCGGTTTGTTCTGCCTGCCATGCGGGCGGGTTTATGAACTCACCTAAAATTGGTGACAAAGACGCTTGGAAACCGCGTATTGCACAAGGTTTCGATACATTGGTGCATAACGCCATTAATGGCGTGCGTTCAATGCCGGCAAAAGGTGGCAATTCTTCACTTTCAGATACTGAAGTGACCAATGCTGTGGTGCATATGGCCAATTTGGCTGGAGCAGATTTTAAAGCCGTGGCTTCAAAAGCCGCAGAGGCAGCCCCTGCAGCAACGGCGGCGCCGGCCGCAACTGCAGTTGCGGCAACCGTTGAGGCCGCCGCACCTGCCGCTGGTAAATCTGGCGAAGAGGTGTATAAAGCCGTCTGTGCCATGTGTCATGCCACGGGTTTGATGAATGCACCTAAATTTGGCGATAAAGCGCTGTGGCAGCCTCGCATTGCTCAGGGTTATGACACCCTGGTTAAAAATGCAGTGAATGGGATTCGTGCCATGCCAGCAAAAGGCGGTAATGCCAGCTTGAGTGATGCTGAAGTGGCTGCTGCAGTAAAATACATGGCCAATGAGGCTGGCGCTGGTTTTTAAAACAAACTTCAATTGACTGAACGTATTTAGTCTATTGAACAAACACATAGGCCACTTAAGCAATTAAGTGGCTTTTTTATGGTAAATAACTGATGACCACTTATGCAATTGGCGATATTCAAGGCTGCTATCATGCTTTTCAGGCGCTGTTAGCGCGCATCGTATTTAACCCAAAAACTGACCAACTTTGGCTGGTGGGAGATTTGGTTAATCGCGGCAGCGGTTCGCTCGAAGTATTGCGCTGGTGCGTGGCACACCAGAATAGTTTGCGGGTCGTGCTTGGCAATCATGATTTACACACGTTGGTGGTGGCAGCTGGGTTTGTAAAAGCGAAACGCGGCGATACCTTAGACGCACTTTTGCAAGCAGAAGATGCGCCAGTGTTGCTCGATTGGCTGCGCCACCAGCATTTGGCGTATCGAGAGAACGATTTTTTGATGGTGCATGCTGGCCTGTTGCCACAATGGACTGCAGAGCAGGCCATGCGTTACGCGGCTGAGGTTGAAGCTGCCCTGCAAGGTCCTGATTACCTAATTTTTTTAGAAAATATGTATGGTAATCAACCGCATATGTGGCATGACGATTTGACTGGCCTAGACCGCCTGCGCGTGATAACCAACGCGATGACGCGTTTGCGCGTGTGCACAAAACAAGGCGAAATGGAGTTTAATTTTAAGGGCGAACTGCAAGATATTCCGCAAGGCTACATGCCGTGGTTTGATGTACCAAAGCGCGCATCGCAAGAAATCAACGTGGTTTTTGGCCATTGGTCGGCACTTGGTTTGCAACAAAGAAACAATGTTTACGCATTAGATACGGGATGTTTGTGGGGCGGTCAACTGACGGCAATGAATTTAGAAACGAAAGCGATTACGCAAGTTGCATCGCATCCGCTTGATAAGTCGATGAAGATCAATAAGCACGAACCAGATTGAATTTTGACATGCAACCTTTTTCGATGCCCTGCGAGCCTTTATTTATAAGGCTTGTAGGGCATTATTTTTTTCTCGGGGAATTTTAAGCTTGCATTGATGTTTTTTTTACTAGCAAATGTAGGTGCGTTAGAACGCTAAAAATCTAATTTTGCTTTAATCAATTGCTCGATATGTTGCGTGAGTTTTCGGCGGTCTAAAAAGGCTTCATCCATTTTAGCCAAATCAATGGGCGCTAAAAAGTGCAATTCAACGGTTGGGTTTTTTTGCATTAACAGTTGCTGCATCGATTCTTTCATTGTTGTGTCGCCCGCATAGGCAATGTGGGTGTTGATGCCTCCATTGGTTGCCGGGTAGCGAATCGCAACTGGGTGAATGATGGCATTAGCATGAATGGCGGCCTGAATAATGCTGCTTTTAAAGGGCATGACGCGCGTGCCATCGGTGGTGGTGCCTTCAGGGAAAGGGCATAAATTGTCACCTTCTATCAGGCTTTTTGCCGTTTGATGCACAATGCGCGCAGCATCGTGGCGTTTATTGCGGTCAATAAACAGTACGTTGGCTTTTTTGGCCAAATAGCCAAATACCGGCCAGTGGCTGATTTCGGATTTGGCAATAAAGCGTAGCGGTTCAATGCTGTTGAGCGCGTGAATGTCTGTCCATGAAATATGATTGGCGACCACCATGGTGCTACGCATGTTGCTATTAGGCAAAGGTGGATGCCCGTGTGTGGTGATGCGCATGTTTAAAACAGCAAGCAAACGTTTGCACCACCATTTGATCAAGCTGGATTTTACCCGTTTACTGGCAATAGGAAAAACCGCACTCACGGCTAGCACCGCAACCACGGTGTGAACAGACACGCGACTTATTCGATAGTAGCGCGTGAGTTTGCTGGTATGGCCGACTTGGTTGATGATGATTGGCAATCTGTTGTTAGATATCACAGTGGCCATTTTAGACTATTTCCTCTGATGCGATGTTGATTTGCACATGGGATGCATGCACTTTACAAAAGCGATCACGCCATTAAATTTTGTTACTTTAAAAA
>JAKPIR010000274.1 GCA_029549705.1 Pseudomonadota bacterium
TCTCCTTGAATCAATACGCTGGCATCCGATTCGGCCACTAATTTGGCTTGTGCCAGCAGGCTTTGCATTTGTTGGCTACCGCTGATAATGCTGGCACGCCAGGCGTCATTCTCATGCTGGCTATCGGCGTGATGCGGTGAAATTTTAAGCGCCTGCGCAACTTGGTCTAATAAGGCTTTGCTTTCAAACGGTTTTGTTAGAAAGCTGAATACACCTTGTTGGGTAGCGTGCACCGCCTCAGGAATCGAGCCATGCGCGGTAAGCAGAATAAATGGAATGGTACTATCGAGCCGATGAACAGCTTCAAATAATGCAAAACCATCCATTTCAGGCATGCGTAAATCGCTAATCACCAGCGCAATAGGGTGCATGCCAAAAAGTGTGAGCGCCTGTTGCGCTGTACTTGCTGCAATAACATGGTAGCCGCTTGCGGTGAGCCGCATTTCAAGCAGTTTTAAAATGTCAGCGTCGTCATCAACGATTAAAATTGAATTGGCCATTTTTAATGCACTCATGAGTAAGAAGGGCTATTTTTTGGGCGCAACTTCTCGTTGTCCCATCGATTTTTCGATGTTTTTTAATTCATCGATTTTCTGTAGTGCGGCTTCAAGTTTTTGTTGGGTATTTTCTAGTTTAGTTTGCAATGCTTCTTGTTTTTGTTGCATCGTTTCAAGACGTTTTTGGTCTTCACGGCTGGTTTTGCTCGCTTTATTGGCGGCCACTATATAATCGAACAGCAAATTAGCAAAGGGCAGTTGCTCACTTGGTAGGGCGCTTTCTTGTAGTAATTGCTGCAACAACGATTGTGCCTTGGCGGTATCTAAAAGGGTGCTGCTTGGCAGGCCGTAAATCAAGACTAATCGCATGCGTAGCTCAATATCATTGGGTGTTTTGGCGAGTGCTTGTTGGGTGCTGGCCTGCACTTGTTTTTGCGCTTCAGCGGTGAGGTTTGAGAAGTCATCAGCAAAGCTCAGATATTGGCTGACTTGAGCGTTGTTAGACGTGCTAGATAAGTTCGCCAAACTAGATTTGTTTTCAACTGGTTTAGTAATTTCTTCAGGTTTAATTTCAGCAGTTTTTAATTCACTTGACTTGCTCGTAGCGGCTGTTGGCTCATGCTTAGGGACTGAAGTTTGATGGGTGTGGATACTTGGCTTGGTTACTTGTGAAGTACAGGCAATCGTAGCTATTGCCACTAGGCTCACAATCACCATTGAATTCCATTTTATTTTTTTCATTGATTTGTCACTTCACTAGGTTGTTCTTGGGCTGATTGCATGGCGGCCAGCGGAATGCGTAGCAAAAAGTGTGCACCAGCGCCTGCGGAAATGTAGCGGAGTTCGCCCTGCAATGCACTGGCTGCCTCTTTAGCAATGAATAAGCCTAAACCGCTGCCTGCCACAAGGCTATTATTGGCTTGCGCACCATGGTAAAACGGGCTGAACAAGTCTTTTTGATTTGCCTCAGGTATGCCTGGCCCTGTATCTTTGATGGTAATCTCCAAGTCTTGTTTTGTGCGTGCGGCGTGGATGCTGATTTTGCCATGCTCCGGGGTGTATTTCACCGCATTTGAAATTAAATTATCGAGTACGGTTGTTAATTTTTCAATATCGAGTTGCACTTGCATGTCGGTAATCGACTGTTCTACTTGTATATTTTTATGCGCGATGCTGAGCGCATAGGCCTGCAGTACTTTGTGCATTACAACGTTGAGCGGTTGAAGTGAAACATTGCTTTTAGGGGTATTAAATTGAATTTCAGTATATTTCAGCAAGTTTTCAATCATTCGTTGCAGCCTTAAGCTGCTGTCGCGCAAAATAGTGACAATTTGGCTTTGCTGCGGATTGAGATTCCCAGCAACGCCGTCATGGAGCAGTTCACTGGCCTCACGTATGGCAGTGAGCGGCGTTTTGAGTTCATGCGAAGCCTGCTGTAAAAAACGTTGCTTTTGCTGATGCAAATCCTTCAGTGCAATGCGTAACCAATCGAGCCGACTGCCCAATTGACGTAAGTCCCCTGGACCATCAATGCGTATCACACGCTCATAATCGCCCTGACCTAGCTGGTGAATGGCGGCATCCATACGACGGATAGGGCGGGCAATCATCCAAGTAATCAGCGCGGCAATAATCACCACGAGCGGAAAAATGGTGAGCATTTGCCAAAATAATGCTTTTTTTACTTCAGATACACGCGCCTTAAATGTAATGGCTTCTTGATCAATTAACACGTTGTTTTTATTTGAGATTTGATTGGCTAAGTTGCTTAAGTTGGCAAAGTTTAGCACCATGCTGTCATCGAAATCGGCCTGATGATGTTGTGCCTGCGTGATAGATTGAAACAAATCATTTTCCTGGCGCGTAAATGACATTAAATCTGCATGCTGCGGTAATGCAATGGGCTGCTGTAATAAGGTGTTGAGTGCGGCACCCAAGCGTTCATGTGCTTGATTAAAATTGGTCAGCAATACTTGGTCGCGCAACACAAAATACTGTCTCGCACTACGCTCCATCACTGCCAGTTCTTCCAGCATAATCTGGCTGGCACGCGTGGTTTCAACGGCCTGCGACATGTTAAACAGGCTTTGCTGCGTGAGCTTGTTAAATTGCAGGTTAGCATTGACGAAGGCGGCAATCAGCGGCAGCATGACGAGCGCAAATCCAATCAGCAATAGTTTTAAAAAAGATTTTGGGTAAGTGATTTGCAAGTTTGTCGGGTTAAAATTTCAACATGAACAACGTCATTTTAGTGGATATGAAAGAGCTTGAGGTCACAAAATGCCTACGCCACAAAATACGCAACAAGACTAGTATAATACGTTTATGACTGCACTTTCACTTATCGTCGCCCGCGCAAAAAACAATGTGATTGGTTTAAACAACACCTTGCCCTGGCATCTGCCTGAAGACTTAAAGCGTTTTCGTGCGCTAACCACAGGTCATCATATCATCATGGGGCGAAAAACCTATGAATCACTTGGCCGTCTGCTACCCAATCGTACCACGGTGATTGTGACACGAAACCCGCAATATCGCGTAGAAGGGGCGTTGATGGCACATTCTCTAGATGACGCCATGGCACTTTGCCAAGATGATGAGGAGCCGTTTTTAATTGGCGGTGCAGAGTTGTATCAAACGGGTTTGGCCAAAGCCAGCAAACTCTACATCACTGAAGTTGATTTGGATGTTACAGGCGATGCTTTTTTTCCGGAAGTGGATTTTAATCACTGGCAACTCGCAGAACAAAAGCAGCATATTGCTGCCAACGGTATGGCGTATCAGGATTTGGTTTTTACCAGAAAAATTTAAAAACATTTCGCGCGCAATAACGCTTTAAAATGTGGAATTAAACGCCGAGAAAAAAATAATGCTCTGAGAGCCTTGTAAATAAAGGCTTCCAGAGCATCAAAAAAGGTTGCATCGACTATTGTGCGACACAGTCTACATAATAGACTGGTTTTCCGTCGATCATTTCTTTGACCAAACCGTGATTATCCGTTTCGAATCCCGGGAATTTTTCATTGAACTCACGGGCGAATTTTAAATAATCCACGATGATTTTGTTAAAACGCTCCCCCGGAATCAGCAATGGAATGCCAGGCGGGTAGGGGGTAAGCAACACGGCAGTGACGCGGCCTTCCAAATCATCAATGGGTACACGGTCAATCTCGCGATGCGCCATTTTGGCAAATGCGTCCGTGGGCTTCATGGCAGGTACCATGTCAGATAAATACATTTCAGTCGTTAATCGTGCCACGTCATTGGCTTTATACACGGCATGAATTTGCGTGCTTAAATCTTTGAGGCCTACGCGTTCATAACGCGGATGCTTTTGCACAAACTCAGGCAAGACTTTCCATAGCGGCTGATTTTTATCGTAGTCATCTTTGAACTGCTGCAAAGCCGCCACCATGGTGTTCCAGCGGCCTTTGGTGATGCCAATCGTGAACATGATAAAAAATGAATACAAGCCTGTTTTTTCTACAATCACGCCGTGTTCAGCCAAGTATTTGGTGACAATCGCAGCCGGAATACCGAATGCGTCAGAAAAATCGCCGTGAATGTCCAACCCCGGCGTGATGATGGTGGCTTTAATCGGGTCCAGCATATTAAAGCCTTCCGACAAGTTGCCAAAGCCATGCCAAGCCTCGTTGGCTTTCAGCATCCAGGCATCGCGTTCTTCCAGGCCTTCTTCAGATAAATCAGTGGGGCCCCACACCTTGAACCACCAGTCGGCTCCCCATTCTTCATCCACTTTGCGCATGGCACGGCGAAAATCCAGTGCTTCCATTAAGCTTTCTTCAACTAAGACGGTGCCGCCCGGTGCTTCCATCATGGCGGCAGCCACGTCACAACTCGCAATAATCGAATATTGCGGGCTCGTGGACGTGTGCATCAGGTAAGCTTCGTTGAATACATCGCGGTCTAACTGCACGTCTTGTGCATTTTGAACCAAGATTTGCGAAGCCTGGCTTAAGCCTGCGAGCAACTTGTGGGTAGACTGCGTTGAAAATACCATACTCTCTTTACAGCGCGGGCGGTCCGCACCAATCGCATGATAATCGCCATAAAAGTCATGAAAGGTTGCATGCGGCAGCCATGCTTCATCAAAATGCAGCGTGTCGATTTTGCCGTCAAGTAGCTCTTTGATTTCTTCCACGTTATAAAGTACGCCATCATAGGTGGATTGCGTGATGGTCAATACGCGCGGTTTTGCGTTTTTATCTGTGGCAAACGGATTGCGCGCGATTTTCTTTTGAATGTTTTCCCAGGCAAATTCTGATTTTGGAATCGGGCCGATAATGCCAAAGTGATTGCGCGTTGGCATTAAAAATACAGGGATGGCGCCAGTCATAATGATGGAATGCAACACCGATTTATGACAATTACGGTCTACTACCACGATGTCACCAGGCGCTACGGTCGAGTTCCAGACAATTTTATTACTTGTGGATGTGCCGTTCGTGACAAAATACAAGTGGTCACAATTGTAAATGCGTGCGGCGTTGCGTTCTGATGCGGCTACAGGGCCGGTGTGGTCAAGCAGTTGGCCGAGTTCATCTACCGCATTACACACGTCTGCACGCAGCATATTTTCACCGAAAAACTGGTGAAACATTTGCCCAACGGGAGATTTTAAAAACGCCACGCCACCAGAGTGGCCAGGGCAGTGCCATGAATAAGAGCCATCCGCCGCATAATGGGTAAGTGCTTTAAAAAACGGAGGGGGCAGGCTATCTAAATAAGTGCGCGCTTCGCGAATAATCAAACGCGCGACAAACTCAGGCGTGTCTTCATTCATATGAATAAAGCCGTGTAGCTCACGCAATACATCATTAGGAATATGGCGCGAAGTACGCGTTTCACCATGCAAGAAAATAGGGATTTCTTCGTTGCGATAACGGATTTCCGTAACAAATTTACGCAGTTGCTCGATGGCTTCTGGTTTTTCTTCTACGATTTCTTCATCGTCAATCGATAAAATAAACGCTGAGGCACGGCTTTGCTGTTGTGCAAAAGAGGTGAGGTCGCCATAACTGGTGACGCCAAGCACTTCAAAGCCTTCTACTTCAATGGCTTTGGCAAGCACACGAATGCCTAATCCTGAAGAGTTTTCAGAGCGGAAGTCTTCGTCAATGATGACGACAGGGAATCTAAATTTCATTTAATGCCTCTTCAAATCTCAATTTCGTCATTCTGGCGAAGGCCAGAATCCAGTTCAGTAACTTCATCGTATAAATCTAACCAATCAGGGTTCATTTGCTCAA
>JAKPIR010000293.1 GCA_029549705.1 Pseudomonadota bacterium
CTCAGTCAGATTCAAGTCGAGAATGCTGAACAATCAAAAGCCATTATTTTAGATGTGCTCAACGGTAAACCGGGTGCTGCCCGAGATATTGTATTGCTGAATGCGGGTGCAGCTATTTACGTGTCAGGCATTGTTGATAGCTTAGCTTCAGGCGTTAAAAAAGCGGCTGAAGTGATAGATAACGGCGCTGCTTTGGCAAAGCTGGCGGCACTTAAACAAGCAGCGGTTGCATGAAAAAATATCTCATTTTATTTGCAATTTTAAGTGCGTTAGTTGCTTGCAAACAAAACACCAGCGCATTAACCAGCAACGCACAGCTAACGGCTGGCTCGCAAAGCAGTGTTCAGGCGTTCATTGACAACGCTGCGCTTGAACAAGCCTTTAAAGACAAAAGGAGTAATATTTTTGTTGAAGGCAATGGGGTGGTGAAGAAGCTACTGCCTGACGACAACAAAGGCTCACGCCACCAAAAGTTTTTAGTTACGATTTCAGATGAGCAAATATTATTATTTGCGCATAATATTGATTTAGCTAAACCCGTGCCAATCGCAGTGGGTGATACGGTGCAGTTTAGAGGCGAATATGTCTATAACCCAAAAGGCGGTGTAGTGCATTGGACGCACCATGACCCGCAAGCAAACATCGAGGGCGGTTGGATTAAACACAACGGCCAAATTTACCAATAAGCAGAAACGATTATGTCCGATATCTTAAATAAAATTTTAGCCACCAAACAGCAGGAAGTTGCCAAGAGCAAAGCAGCTGCCAGCTTAGACCAACTCCAAAAACAAGCAGAAGCGCAATCAGACCCGCGCGATTTTGTCGGGGCAATTCATGCCAAAGTGGTTGCAAATAAGCCTGCGGTGATTGCTGAAATTAAAAAAGCCAGCCCGTCAAAAGGCGTGATTCGTGAAAATTTTAATCCAGCAGAAATCGCAAAGAGCTATGAAAAAGGCGGTGCGGCGTGCTTGTCGGTACTCACTGACGTGGAGTATTTTCAAGGCAGTGCTGAGTATTTAAAGCAAGCGAGAAAAGCCTGCAAACTGCCCGTATTACGTAAAGACTTTATCATAGACCCCTATCAAGTGTTTGAAGCACGCGCAATGGGCGCAGATTGTATTTTGCTGATAGTGGCGGCGCTTGAAATCTCGCAAATGCGCGCGCTTGAGCAGCTTGCCCATGATTTAGGCATGGCTGTGCTGGTTGAAGTGCATGATGCTGATGAACTGGCGCTTGCATTGCAGTTGGATACGCCACTCATCGGCATCAATAATCGCAATTTGCGCACCTTTGAAGTGACGCTGCAAACTACGTTAGACCTTTTGAAAGTGTTGCCAGAAGATCGTTTTGTGGTCACTGAATCAGGCATCTTCACCCCGGAAGATGTGAAGTTGATGCAAGACCACGATGTGCACGCCTTCTTGGTGGGCGAAGCGTTTATGCGTCAGCCTGACCCGGGCGTCGAGTTGGCAAGAGTGTTTGGCCTTTAAATTATTAGTGACAGACTGACTGAGGTAAACGTTATGAGCTATCCCTATTCCCGCCCGCGCCGTTTGCGTAAAGATGATTTTTCACGCCGTTTGGTGCGTGAAAATGTGCTGACGACCAATGACTTGATTTATCCGGTGTTTGTGTTAGATGGCGAAAATCGCATTGAAGAAGTTGCATCCATGCCGGGCGTTAAACGCCAAAGTATTGATATTTTGCTCAAAACGGCCGCAGAATGTGTGCAACTGGGTATTCCGGCCATCGCATTGTTCCCAGTGGTTGATAGTCAATTCAAAAGTTTAGATGCAGCGGAAGCCTACAACCCGGAAGGCTTGGCGCAGCGCGCTGTCGTAGCACTTAAAGCCGCCTACCCAACGCTCGGCGTGATTACCGATGTTGCGCTCGACCCTTTCACCACGCATGGCCAAGATGGCTTAATTGATGATTCAGGTTATGTGCTCAATGATGAAACCATCGAAGTGCTAGTTAAACAGGCTATTTCTCATGCCAATGCAGGTGCTGACATTGTTGCGCCCAGCGACATG
>JAKPIR010000162.1 GCA_029549705.1 Pseudomonadota bacterium
GAGCAACGCTGGCCAGTCTTCCGTTTGGTAGGGCTGCACCACACGCATAAAATAAGGGCGATTTTCTTCTGGCGCATCCCAAAAAGGCAACGCGCCCGTGGCCGGAATGGTTTGTATGGGCAGATTTTGCGCTTCTGCAATCCATTCCACTGGCATGTTGTAGTAAAACGCGTTACGCCCGGGGCTTTTGAGCGTAATGATGCCGACCAGTTTGCCATCGTCACTAAACATGGCGCCGCCACTGGCACCCATTCTGAAATCGCTGGTGGCGCGTATCACTACGCTGTCATGCATGGGGTAGAGCGCCTTTACAAAGCCATAAGTGGCAAGGGGTTTGGGCGCATTATTCGGAAAGCTGATGGTAAAAACGGGTTGCTCATATTGTAGATTTTTGCTGGAACCGACAGGCGCGATAGCAGTATTGAGGCCATCAAAGCGCACAATGCAAATATCGTGCTGCCAATCCGCTTTAATTCCAGAAGCACGAAAGCTCTCGCCAAATTTAATCACATTGATAGCCGCAGCCTTGGCCACGACATGGCAATTGGTGACCACTTGGTCTTTGGCCACCACCACACCCGAGCCAACACCGTAATGGCCGTTAGGCAAAATCACACGAATTTTGACCACGCTGGATTTAAGGTCATACACCATCCCTTCTGGTGGCAGGGCAACAGCAGAAAAAGCACAAAACATACAACTTAAAAATGCGAGCCATTTTTTCATGAACCTACCCCTATTTAAGCGCGTGATACAAGCATATGTAGATTGAGTGTTTGAATATGTGACTTAAGTTCCAAAAGCTGCAATTTATTTACTTGCTCAATATTTGGTATGTTTTTTTGGCGTGATGCTGAGCGTTAAAATGCCACGCAGTAAATTAACCTCTTCTTTTTCTAGCCGAGCGCGGCTATAAATACGGCGGATACGCTCAAATAATTTTTTAGGTGCGCGCGGATTGATGTAGCCAATTTGCGTTAGCACTTCTTGCATGTGCGCATATAAACGCTCTAAATCCTCTTGGCTGGCGAGTTCGGCGGGCTTTTCATCATAATGCAGCTGGCCTTCGGTCACGGCCATGCGCACTTCATAGCACATCACTTGCACCGCTTGGGCGAGGTTAAGCGAGGTGTAATAGGGGTTAGCGGGAATGGTCGCCAACACTTGGCAGCGGTCAGCTTCGGCGTTGGTTAAACCGCTCATTTCGGTGCCAAATACCAGCGCCACTTGTTGCGTTTGTGCGATGTGCTGCACTTCTTTTGCCGCTTCACGTACGGTCATCACTTGCTGCGAGAGCGAGCGCTCTTTGCCGCTCACGCCGATTACAAATTGGCAATCGGCAATGGCCTCATCCAAAGTATCTGTCACCACTGCACTATCCAGCACATCCGCCGCATTCACCGCTAAAGATACGGCTTGTCCATCAGGAAAGTATTTTGGCTGCACCAAATAAAGCCGAGTTAAGCCCATGGTTTTCATGGCGCGCGCGGTCGAGCCGATGTTGCCTGGGTGGCTGGTTTGGCAAAGTACGACGCGAATATTGTTAAAAATACAACTTTCGTCGCTATGCGTCGTTGTTATCAAAAAATTACTCCTTACATATCATTTATATGCCGCGTCGCAATATTTTGCTAACGCCTAGCCTAGCTTAGAAAGTTGTATTTTTAAAAATATAATTTACTTTGAGACTAAGGCTATAAAAGCTAAAATGGCATTTTAACAGCTCTTTAAAGATTATCGTCATGCATCCAATGCTCACCATTGCAGTCAAAGCCGCGCGCGAAGCCGGCAAAATTATTAACCGCGCTTCGCAAGATGTTGGCGCAATTAAAATTCAAACCAAAACCTATAACGATTTTGTCAGTGATGTCGATCGCGCGGCCGAGCAGGCCATTATTACTGTGCTCAAAAATGCCTATCCAGACCACGGGTTTTTGGGCGAAGAAAGTGGTGAAAGTAACCAGCAGGCAGACAATATCTGGATTATTGATCCACTCGACGGCACGACAAATTTTTTACACAGCTTTCCGCAATATTGTATTTCGATTGCCTTGCAACAAAAAGGCGTACTCACCCAAGCGGTGATTTACGACCCGGTGCGTAATGATTTATTTACCGCAACCAAAGGCCGCGGTGCTTTTTTAAATGATAAACGCATCCGTGTGACCAATCGCGCCAAACTGCAGGATTCCTTAATTGCCACCGGTTTTCCGTTCCGCGATTTTACGCACTTAGAAACCTACCTGAATATGTTGCGTGATATGATTAAAAAAACCACCGGCATCCGTCGCCCAGGCTCTGCGGCGCTTGATTTAGCCTATGTGGCAGTAGGTTGGGTGGATGGCTTTTTTGAAATTAATTTGTCTGCCTGGGATATCGCCGCAGGTGGCCTCATTGTGCAAGAGGCGGGTGGTATTGTGGGCGACTTTGAAGGTAACGAAAGCTGGCTAAAAACAGGCAATATTGTGGCGGCTAACCCAAAAGTGTTTGCGCAAATCTTGCAAACGTTGAGCCCGCATTTAACTGAAAATCTAAAAACCCCCAAATAAACGGGTCACGTGAATACGCCTCACTTGTTCAATCAAAAATTAAGACAAATGAGAATATAACGCCATGATAGAGCAAGCGTTTGCCCAGCATGAGCATCAGCCTGATGCGCCGCAGCTTATTGCAACACTCGTGGCTGAGTTGCGGCCACCAAAACCATATCAAACCGATGCAGCAGTTAAAGCCATTCAGGCGCTGTGCTTTTTACTCAATAGCGATACGAATAAGGCAAAATTATTACGCGAAGCAATTTTACAGTTACTCGCCGAACATAAACCCATTTCACTTTATTTAATTGCTCGTCAC
>JAKPIR010000339.1 GCA_029549705.1 Pseudomonadota bacterium
CCATACGGCTACATAACAAGCTTTCAACCGCGGCCACAAAGTAAATCGCCACGGCAAAATAAAGCAAATCAAACCACACTTGGCCTGTGCTCATGTCGGGCAGTTGTGGCGGGGTAATCACCCAAAAATCCGTTGGAATACTGCCGTATTTATCTTTAATGAGGACTAAGCCTTTGTCTTTCCAAAACGTAGCGGCGGCCAGCCAACCCAAACCCAAACCGAATACGGGTGCAGGAATAAACGTAGAAATCTTAATCAGCACCTTGCAAATGGCAAACGTACTTAAAGCGACAATCACCGCGTAAATATTCATTTCGCCGATATATTCAATGGTTTTTTTGATTTGGCCGATAAAGTCGTAGCCAATTTTATTGTGAAAGCCAAACACTTCACCCATTTGCGAAAACGCAATCACCACGGCAATACCAATGGTAAAGCCCACCACAATGGAATGCGGCACTAAGGTCACCACTTTGCCTTTTTTAAATAAACCCGTCAGCATTAAAAATGCACCCGCGACAATAGAAGTCAGCACCAAAAAGCTGTGGTTATAGGTGGCCATCAAGCCTGCAATAATTGGAATGTATGCCGCCGTTGGGCCATAAACTTGATATTTGCTACCGCCAAACAACGCGCCGAGCAAACCTGCCACCGCGCCACCGACAATCCCTTGTTCTGGACGCAAGCCACTGGCCATGGCAAAGCCCATCGCCAGCGGAATCGCCACCATTGCCACCACCAAGCCAGCGGTAAGGTCGCGTATGATATTTTTAGCAACGTTACCCTTGGCTAAATCTTCATAACGGCCATCATTCGGATTTAAATAAAATTTAAGTGTGCGTAAAAGTGTGCTGGTATCTTGCCTATGGCCCATATTCAGAACTTTCAAAGATTGACTGCATGAAGAAAAAAATGATTGGGCTGGATTATACAGGGTTATGCGTTTTGCTCGCACAAATGGGAATTCCTTGCTGGCTAAAATTGGCAAAAAAAAAGCATACAAACCATGCTTTTTCGCACTCAACCTTTTTCGATGCTCTGGAAGCCTTTATTTATATGGCTCGCAGGGCATATTTTTTCTCTCGAGAGAAAATGCCGCTAAAATTACGTTGAATTACGCGTTATTTATAACATGAAAGTTTCAGGCAAAAAGTGCACTTCACCTGAGCCCAAATTATAAACGCCGCCGACAATACCAATTTGCTTTGCGGCCAGCATATCTTGAATAATATCGCTGCTATGGACAATTTCATTGATTTGCACTTGCACATTTAAAGCGCACACTTTATCGACAAAATTAACGTTGGTAGAATCGCGCTGCGCTTCAATGGTTTTTTCCAAACGTACTGCAGGGCGAATTAAATTGATAATTTCGCCAATATGGCCTTCTCTAAAATTATCGCACGCGGCTTTTACTGCGCCGCAATCGGTATGCCCCAACACCACAATCAGTTTACTGCCCAAATATTTTGAGCTAAATTCCAGGCTACCAATCACTTTATCTGAGGCAATATTGCCCGCTAGACGCACACTGAAAATATCTCCCAACGCTTGATCAAACAGCATTTCAACCGGCGCGCGCGAATCACTGCAACTTAGCACGGAGGCAAAGGGATGCTGGCGGTCTTTGGTAATGCTGACCAAGCCCATCAAGTCTTTATTGGCGGTTAAATTATTGGTAAACCGATGATTGCCTTCGACTAAAATATCCAATGCCTCTTGCGGCGACATTTTGTCACGGTTGAGTAGCGGGTGTTTGTACATATGTGCAGCCTAGAATGAAATCAGAATCAATCAACAATTATACCTTAACACCTCATCTACACTAAAAATCTCAGGTAGAAAAACAGATGCTCAATCAACAAAATTCTATGCCAAAATCTTGCCGAGATAAAAATACTGGCCTGCAAGCCTTGTAAATAAAGACTTGCGGGCCAGCGCTAAAGGTTACGGCTTAAAGCGCGTGCTTTAGAACATCCATTGAGCACGCATAATGAGCGCTTTTTCATCATCCACACGTTTTTGGTTGATGACAACACCGCC
>JAKPIR010000367.1 GCA_029549705.1 Pseudomonadota bacterium
CAAAAGATTGTGCATGTAATTTAATGCTTGTTCATTCGTCATTCAATCAAACTCCCTGCGTTATTGTTATTATCTCTATGCATCTTTTGCCTAGAGAGACCGCTGCAATGTTAAAATATAAGTCAAAAAATTGTGCTTTAAGGCAAATTGTAATGCAAAAAAAACATTATGATGTTGAATTATAAGTAAAGCAAACCGTAATCACGGTTCTGAATGAATCATTTTGCGTTAGGAAAAGCTAAAATTTAATGAGTCAAATGAGAGAAAAAGAAGCCATTGATGCTTATTTTAAGCTGGTGCAGGCCAAGGGCGCTGATAATGCAACACTTAAAAAACGTATATTGTTTTTAGAGAAATTAAGTGAGCATTTAGCCGATAGAAACGTCACAGGCCAAGATTATCGCGAGGCCGTAGAGGCCTTGATGGAAACTGTTCCACCCGAAGATTGGCACCCAAGCCTGACCACTGCGCGTGAATACTTTCCGTTTTGGATGCATGATATCAAGGCTATTGCCGCGCACAACCGTTTTCCTGGCTTTGATATTCCGCCAAACCAATGGCGACCTGCGCCTGCAACATTAAAATCACTGACCGCTAGTTTAGAAACTGAAAAATTTGAAACCTCAGAAACCTGGCCGATTAAAGCCTATACGCAAGCCTTGCGACATGAGGGCGCAGAACTGCCTTTGGTAGAAACGCGCGTTAAACTCGCCAAAATGATGTTGTTACGCCTGCGTGGCGTGCCGGAGCGAAATCACAAACTCTACCGTATTGCGGTAGATTTAACACTGCCACTATTCAGTAACAAAGCAAGCAGACGCTTGTTTTTAGTCGTGGTGCGCGAGTTTTACCATTTTTGGATTGGCAATCCCGATGCCGCAAGCAAAGTCTTGCAAGATGGTTCGGGCAATATTCTGCTGTAAGTAAAAGTCAGCGTGGCATCAGCCTTAATTCGCATATTTTTTTAATGCTGAAATGCATTTAATTCCACGCATAAAATTCCCCGAGAAAAAATAAATGCTCTGCAAGCCTTTATTTACAAGGCTTGCAGAGCATCAAAAAAGGTTGTGTGTAAAAAGCATGCTTTTATTGGCTATTTTTCTATCAAAAAAACGCAGCATTTTTTAAAGTGAATGGGTTCAATTCTTACTGTACTTTTAAAGTTGCACCAACATAGTGCTGTTGAGGGTGCAAAGCACATTTAAAGTGCGTTTCTAACATTTTTAATTTACCAATTCTTTAAAAATCAATGCGTTAAACTTTGGCTTATTCTTTGCTTCACCTCATCATTACGATTTTTTTGATTCATTTTGGGGAGACTGAGGTAATGCAAGCGTTAATCACATCCAACGATGTTTTATTTGTATTGTTAGGCGCCATTATGGTGCTGGCGATGCACGCAGGATTTGCCTTTTTAGAAGTAGGTACGGTACGCAAAAAAAATCAGGTGAATGCGTTAGTAAAAATCATGGTCGATTTTTCAGTATCCACCATCGCTTATTTTTTTATTGGCTATAGTATTGCTTACGGGGTAGATTTTTTTAGCGGCGCAGAGGCGTTATCGGTCAATAATGGTTTTGCTTTGGTGAAATTTTTCTTCTTGTTGACGTTCGCGGCGGCCATTCCTGCCATCATTTCTGGTGGCATTGCAGAGCGTGCCAAATTTAACCCGCAATTGGCGGCTACATTTTTTGTGGTTGGCTTGATTTATCCATTTTTTGAAGGCATTGCATGGAACGACCACTATGGCGTTCAGCCGTGGCTGCTAGCTACTTTTGGGGCTAAGTTTCACGATTTTGCCGGCTCAGTGGTGGTGCATGCCATGGGCGGCTGGATTGCGTTGGCAGCGGTGGTTTTGCTGGGCGCACGTAACGGGCGCTACAATAAAGACGGTCGCTTGCACGCGTATCCGCCATCAAATATCCCTTTTTTAGCGTTAGGCGCATGGATATTAACCGTTGGCTGGTTTGGCTTTAATGTGATGTCTGCACAAAGCATACAAGGCATTTCAGGCTTAGTGGCAGTCAACTCTTTAATGGCGTTGGTTGGCGGCACGCTAGCAGCATTTGTTTTAGGCAAGAATGACCCAGGCTTTGTACACAATGGCCCATTAGCTGGCCTAGTTGCAGTTTGTGCCGGTTCTGATTTAATGCATCCACTAGGTGCGTTGATGACCGGTGCGGTCGCCGGCGCGATATTTGTCAAAGCGTTTAATTTTACGCAAAGCCGCCTAAAAATAGATGACGTTTTAGGCGTATGGCCGCTACATGGCCTATGTGGCGCATGGGGTGGCATCGCTGCTGGCATATTTGGTAGCACCATCTTTGGCGGCCGAGGCGGCGTCAGTTTTGTCTCTCAATTGATCGGAACGAGTCTGGGTGTTGTGATTGCGGTGGCAGGCGGTGTATTGATATACGGTGCACTCAAAAGATTAGTAGGCATTCGTATGGGTCAGGAAGAAGAGTTTGACGGAGCGGATTTAAGTATTCATAAAATTGGCTCAACGGCTGAGGATTGATCTTATGAAAAATTTTCATATTTTGTTTATTGAATACTTACCCTATTGGGTGATTGAACTTAAATTTAAATTATAGTATTTTATATTTTTCAATAAGTTATATACTATTTTTAAATTAAATGTGATGTATGC
>JAKPIR010000380.1 GCA_029549705.1 Pseudomonadota bacterium
TAACAGTAATTAGGCCTTTAAGCGTGTCGTCGCTATCGATAACCAGTAAACGCTCCAGACGATATTGGTGAAGTAATCGCATGACTTCGTCTTTAGATGCGCCTTCTTTGACAGTCACCAGCTTATTTCGTGGTGTCATGATGTTTTTAATTGGCTGGTCTAGGTTAGTTTCAAATCGTAAATCGCGATTCGTGACGATTCCAACAATTTTGCCATGATCCACCACTGGAATGCCGGAAATTTTATGCAAGCGTGTGAGGGCTAGAACATCACGCACAGCGAGGTGGCTTTGAATGGTAATCGGGTCATTTACGATACCAGATTCGAAGCGTTTTACACGTGCAACATGCGCGGCCTGTTTAATCGCGGTCATGTTTTTGTGAATGAAACCCAAGCCGCCTTCTTGCGCCAAGGCAATCGCGAGTGGCGCTTCGGTTACCGTATCCATCGCGGCTGATAGCAGTGGAATGTTTAATTGAATATTGCGTGTGAGTTGCGTAGCGAGAGAAACTTCGCGCGGTAGCACATTTGAATGGGCTGGTACTAATAAAATATCATCAAAAGTGAGAGCTTGTTGCAGTAATCGCATCATAAATCCTTGTACCCAAAACGAAATTATACAGATTTTGGCCGCTTGGCGCGAGCGTGCGCGTGGTAATTTTGTTATTTTTTCTCAAAAGTAATCTTCATCACGGCAATTGCCAGTGTGAGTAACACCATCGTACTATTGGCTACAATTAAGGGTAAATCATTTTTCATGATGCCGTATGTCAACCAAAGTAGCAGACCAATCGTGATAATCACGTAAGTTGAAAGCGATATCCCACTGACATCGCGCGTTTTCCATGTGCGAATGACCTGAGGGATAAAAGATGAAGTAGTAAAAAAAGAGGCCGCAAGGCCGAGTATATCCAGATTGGTCATAGTGCAAGATTTTCAGTGATGATTGTTAGGCTGTTCTAATAGTGGGGTGTAATTTAGTAGCATTATAGTGAATATGTAAAATTTCACTATAAAATGAACGAAGCTTAAATGAAATTTACTTGCTTGATTATTGGGCAAGCAATACTATACAACTAGAAAAACATGAATGTTTGTAAAAAGTAAAGCAAGGAGCGTTTTATGAAGTCACGTATTTTATTGTTGTGCCTAATGTTGCTACCTGTCTTGGCAACTGCCGAGATTTATAAATGGCGTGATACAAATGGCGTTATACGCTATAGCGATGTGCCTCCGCCATCAAACATCAAGCAGGAGCCCATGCACGGTAAGAAATTAGTAAAGCCGACAGGTCAGGCACCTTTGGCTGAAGTGGAGGGCGATGCGACTGCGGCCATCAACAAGCTGAAAGCGGCTGAGGATAAAGCAAAGGCAGATGACCTGAAAAAAGCGCCGCCTACGAAAGAAGAAGCTGCCGCTAAGCGCGCAAAAGAAGCAGAAGAGTCTAAAAAACAGGAAGCACAAAAGAAAGCTGAATTAGAAATTAAGCAAGAAAACTGCAAAAATGCGAAGTCACGCTTAGCAACGTATACGAATGGCGGCAGAATCACTAAGACGGATGAAAACGGTCAAAAAGTATTCTTGGGTGACGCCGATATTGCAAAAGCGAGAGTTGAAGCGCAAAGCGATGTTGATACGCATTGTAATTAGGGTAACGCGAAATTAAGTGACTAGGTGAGATGAAGTGTAAGGCATACAGAACACGGCAGCCGAGATAGTACACCTTAGGTTGTTGTAGGCCTGATTGTTACGTACCGCCTTGGTAAGCTTGGCTTGAGTAAGGCATTTAGACTTTGCCCTCTGCGGCACGTTGCTTGCGCGCTTCTTTCGGGTCAGCAATCAGTGGCCGATAAATCTCGACACGATCTAAATGGCGAAGTGGTGTGTCTGTTTTAGCGAGTTTGCCAAAAATACCAATTTTATTCACGCTTAAATCAATCTCAGGGAATTTATTCATGATGCCTGATGTCCGTATTGCCTCTTCAGCGGTAATGCCTTGATTCACTTTGATTGGCACAATCAACTGTTCATGCGGTAGCGCATAAGCGACTTCTACTAAAATTTCGTTGGCGTTCATGTGTTATCTCTCGGTAGGTGACTTCGTTTATTTTGATTCATACACTTTATCCGCACGGGCAACAAAGCTATCCACAAACGTATTGGTAATGTGGCTAAATACCGGCGAGATAAGTTTATCTAAAAAGCCATTTGCAAACTCATAATTTAGCATAAACTCGATTTTACACGCCTCTTCATTCAATGCGATAAACCGCCAAATGCCTTCGAGATGCTTAAACGGCCCGTCTTTGAGCTGTATTTCCATTAAATGAGGGCTGGTTTTGTGATTTTCAGTGGTAAATTTTTGGTGCAAACCATGATAGGCAATGTGCAAGGTCGCAATGGTCGAGGTGTCATCTTGCTTGATTAAATCTACACCGCCGCACCACGGCAAAAACTCTGGGTACTTGTTCACGTCATCCACCAACGCAAACATGCGGCTGGCAGAATGATGAATCAGAACGGTTTTTTGAACTTGCGCCATGCAACCCTTATCAAGTTAAAACTTACGAATATTATCAAGTCATTAATTAAAGTAATGAACTAGAGTAAAATGCTATTTTAAGTCATTCGCCAAGAAATATAGCGCTTTATGAGCATTGCACAAAATAAAAAAGCCTTTTTTGATTATTTTATTGAAGATAAATTTGAGGCTGGCATCGTCTTGGAGGGCTGGGAGGTTAAAGCTATCCGCGATAACCGTATCAACCTGAAAGAAGCCTACGTGATTATTCAGCGTGGTGAAATTTACCTGATTGGTTGCCACATCACGCCCTTGGGCGCAGCTTCCACGCATGTTCGCCCAGATGCGATTCGTACACGTAAGTTATTGTTGCATAATGAAGAAATCATCAAACTCATTGCCAAAGTTGAGCGTGCTGGTTACACCATCGTGCCGCTTGATATGCACTTTTCAAAAGGTCGTGTAAAAGTGCAAATTGGCTTAGCTAAAGGCAAAAAACAACACGACAAGCGCGATACCGAAAAAGCCCGCGATTGGGAGCGTGAAAAAGGCAGAATTATGCGGGCGCATAATAAATAAAGGTTCAAATTCGCGCTTAAATTCGCCCGAGAGAAAATCACTGCTCTGGAAGCCTTATAAATAAAGGCTTCCAGAGCAGTGTAAAAGAAGATGTGTAAATTTCATTCTTTTTTTGCTTTTATCTATGACTATTTCTGAAGTAAGAATGACCGCCTAGCAAGTTAAGTTTCTACATTCAACAAACACGCAATCTGCAAATCCCATCATAAAGCGCGTATAATTCACGCATTGATGCAACTAAATTCAATTAGAGTGAGTCATAGCAAGACTGATTTGGGGCTGACCAGGTTTCGACGTGGGTTACAAAGCAGTGCAGGGCATACCGAGGGTTCAGGTTTCCTCGTAAATCCATC
>JAKPIR010000387.1 GCA_029549705.1 Pseudomonadota bacterium
CCTCCAGAATTAAAAACTCATCCAGACTTTCGTTATTTGGCGTTGGAAAATTAGGTAAATAATTTTTGCCTAATGTAAGTGTTAAATTACAGCGTTTGGCAATTTCCACACTATTGGCGAGCGCTTCAGGCATGTCGGCAAATAAAGCAGCCATTTGCGCCTGCGTTTTAAAATATTGCTCCGTTGTAAAATGCTTTGGCCGACGTGTATCGGCCAGCACATAGCCTTCTGAAATACAAGTGCGCGCTTCGTGTGCACGAAAATCATCGGGCGTGGTAAATTGAATGGGGTGCGTGGCCACTACAGGCAAATTGAGCTGGTGGGCGATGCCGCGAATATGCGAAATATAATGTTCCTGCTGTGCTTTGTTATCTGTTGCAACGCGTTGCACTTCAAGATAATATCGGCCTGGAAATAATTGATGCCAGTCTTCGGCAAGTTGCGTTGCCAACGCAGTATTATCCTGCAAACAGGCCTGACCAACATCGCCCGCCATTGCGCCCGACAGTAACAGCAGACCTTCAGTACCGCTTTCAGCAAACCATTCTCGCTTGAATTCAGTGCGACCACGATACTGATTGGTGAGATATGCACGGCTTAATAATTGGCACAACAATAAATAGCCCGCGTGCGACTGGCACAATAATAACAAGCGGGAAGGCTGGTCGCGATTTACGCTGTTTTCCAGCCAGATATCACAACCTAAAATCGGCTTTAGGCCTTTTCCTCGCGCGGCTTTATAAAACTTAATGGCGCCAAACAGATTATTGAGGTCGGTCAGTGCCAGTGCTGGCATCTGGTCAGCCACTGCTTGTTTGACATAATCGTCAATGCGCACAATGCCATCCACAATCGAATATTCGCTGTGGCAACGCAAATGAACGAATGCAGGCGCATTCTGCAAGGCATTGCTAGGTTCAAATGTATTTACATTGGACATAGCCTAAATTTTACCTGATTGATGAAAATTTAGAGACGAATACTTTGGATAATTTGGTAGAAAAAAAACGAGCCAAAAATGGCATATTTTAATGCGAGAAAAAAAATAATGCCCTGGAAGCCTTATAAATAAAGGCTCGCAGGGCAGCGTAAAAGGTTTGTGCTGATATAGACTAAGAAATTGAATTGTTTGAAGATGCGTTTTGCATGAGTAATGCATTGACTTGCGCAATTAAGTCTTCATCTTGCACCGGTTTACCCAAGAAGGCATTCACCCCAATTTCAGTCGCCAAATTACGGTGCTTGTCGGCCGTGCGCGAGCTAATCACAATGAGTGGCGTGTGTTTGGTCGCTTCGTTATCGCGCACGTGCCTTGAAAACTCAAAACCGTCCATGCGCGGCATTTCGATATCTGTCAGAATAATATCCGGCGTGATTTGCTGTAACTTTTGCACCGCATCCATGCCGTCATTTGCGGTCAGCACTTCAAAGTCTTCGCGCTCTAGCACACGAGACAACACTTTACGCATGGTGAGTGAATCATCCACCACCAAGGCAATTCTGCGGCGCTGCTCAATGGCTGGGGTAGCCGAACTCACTTTGACTGAACCTACGGACAGTGCCTCACGATTAGCGAGCTGCACCGCATTGAGCACGAGCACGATGTCGCCATCACCCAGTACTGTAGCGCCGATAATGCCTGGTACGCGCGCGAGTTGGGTGCCGATTTGCTTCATGACCACCTCTTGGTTGCCCAAAATTTCATCCACATGCAGCGCAGTGCGATAAATACCGCTACGCATTAACACCATGGGCGTGTATGCGTGTTGCTCAGCCACCACATCAGCATCACCGATTAACTTTGCGAGATAATGCAAGGGATATTCACGATTCGACCATTCAATTTTATGCGTTGCATAAGCCTGACTTAAATCAGCAGGTTTTAGCTTTTGCACTTGCTCCACCATAACCGAAGGAATTGCAAATATTCTATGGCCGGCACGCACCATGACGACTTGTGCAACCGATAACGTGACGGGCAGGTAGATGTTGAACATCGCACCAAGCCCTGCTGCATTGCTGACGTCAATACGGCCGCTTAATGCCGCAATATCACTGCGCACCACGTCTAGCCCCACGCCGCGGCCGGCAATTTGTGAAATTGTATCAGCGGTTGAGAAACCTGGTTCGAAAATGACCGCCATCAAAGCTTGGTCAGATAATTCCTGACCGGCTTCAAACAGCCCTTTCTCAATCGCCTTCTGTTTGACTTTTTCAAGATCGATTCCCGCGCCGTCATCTGTCACGACTAGGGTAATTTCATCATTTTCCAAACTTACTTTGAGTTTAATCTGGCCAATTTCCGGCTTTCCTAACGCGCGGCGCTGTGCGGTCGTTTCCAAACCATGTGCAACTGCGTTTCGTAACAAGTGTTCAAGTGGCGCACCGATTTTATCCAGCACACCGCGATCAATCTCGATATCTTCGCCCTCAATGGTCATTTCTACGCGTTTACCTAACTCTCTGGCCGTTTGGCGCACAATGCGCTGCATACGTTCAGTGATGGTTGCAAACGGCAGCATACGCACGCCCATCAAGCCCTGCTGCAACTCGCGATTCATACGGTTTTGCTGTTGCAGGGCAGCATCGGTTTGATCTAAATTCAATAGCAGACCATGCTGAATGGTCGCCACGTCGTTCACGCTCTCAGCCAACATACGCGTGAGTTCTTGCAAACGGGTGAATCGGTCAAACTCTAAAGGGTCAAATTCTTCGTGCGCCTCTTGCAACAAACTCATGCGAGACTGCATTTGTGTTTCCGCTTCAATTTCCAGCTCGCGCAAATAGCCGCGCATACGGCTGATGCTGTCGGTCAAATCGGTGGAAGATTGCTTGAAATTCTGCATTTCTCGTTCCATCCGAGAGCGCATAATCGACACTTCACCCGACTCGTTAATAAGCCGGTCTAACACATCAGCACGCATCCGCAAATACTGATATTTGCGGTCTTTGGCACGTGTTGGTGCGGCTGGCTTAGCGGCAACCTCCTCTTCAGGAGGTGTGACATTGTCGCCGCCAGTAATGTCTTCCAACATATTCCCAATGCGGTCAAACTCAGCAAACATTTCATCAAAATCATTGGGCGTTGGTGCGTTTCTTAAGGCGTGAATCACGCGATCTTCCATCAAGTGAACACTATCACCGATGGTGGCAAGTCCTGCCATGCGCGCACTCCCTTTTAAGGTATGCAGCGCACGCTGTAATGAATCGGAGTATTCTGTTTCATGCGGATTGTTACGCCATCCGCGCAAGTCACGTCCAACCTGCGGTACGAGCTCACGCGCCTCTTCCGTAAACAACGCGAGCAACTCCTGATCCACAGGAACTTGAGATTTGCTGACCTGCTGACTTGTTGCCAGTTTTGGTTCGGATATTTCAGTTTCTGCACTTAATGTTGGCTGCTGGCCAAATACAGCAATTTCATCAAGGGCTACTGTTGCCACATCGGCACTTGGTTTTTCCTGCGTGTCGGGCTCAAAAGATTCTAGAACAGCTGGTTTATTGATTTCTTGTTTCTGTTTCTTATCAACGGCTTTGCCCGCTGGCGGCACTTTAACTTTGAGTTTATCCACTGAAATGCCTGCAGACAGCATTTCTTTTTCAAGTTCTAGCACAGCGGCCTCCGCCTGCTGGGCGGCGATTGCCTGCATTTGTGCAGTGGAATCACCCAATGCAACAATGAGCGCACGCGAAGATTTTGGATTTTTAAGCGTTTTAATCCGCTCGATGCCGTCTGACAATGCTTTCACAACATTTGCGTATAAGTTGATATGTTGCGCTGTCCAACTGGCTCGATGTTCATCCAGCCAATATTCTAGAGCGCGTGCCAAATCCCCTGTTG
>JAKPIR010000170.1 GCA_029549705.1 Pseudomonadota bacterium
TACATAGATTAATGAATCATCTTAGCCACCAAGAATCGTTTGCTAATTTAAGTTTGGATGTCTGGAGTATCCGCAAAGCTGACCTTCGCCAGTAAAGATATATCTTCTATAAAAACCAAATAGCAGTCAGTCGGGCTATCAACACATTAATTTGATATATTAACGTTTTGCGGGTTAAATCTAACGCTCCCGCCCCGCCTCATGAAAAGCTCGTTTCACAGGTGAGAGCAAGTATTCCATCACCGTTTGATCTATCAGTTTAATTTCCGCCGCCACTTGCATCCCAGAAGTGAGAGTAAGTTTGTCTTGCTCAATTTCCAGATGTTGTTGCTTAAGTTTAATTAAGGTGCGGTAAGCCAGTTGATTGGGGTTGTTTGCGTTATTGTTGTTGTCGCTATTGCTGGTTGTTCCGTTAGATGAGCTGTTGTTGCCTTTATCCGTCGCATCGGCACTGACTTGCAATACTGTGCCATCCACCATGCCGTATTTCTGGAATGGATAGGACGAGAGTTTGACTTTAACTTGTTGACCAGCACGTACAAAGCCTGCATCTTCATTCTTCAGCCACACTTCGGCTTGTAAGGCTTCATTGTTGGGGACGAGGGTCATGAGTACCGTACCAGGCGACACTACGGTGCCTACGGTGTGCGTTGCGAGGTCTTTAATAACGCCTGCTTGTGGGGATTTAAGCTCGAGTAAGCTGTTTTTGTGGGTTTGTTTAGCCCATTCTTGCTCTAAGCGTTGGTGTTCAGCGTATTGGGTCACTCGTTCGGCTTCAAGCTTTTGCCGATAATCGGATTGGATTTGATTGAGGCGTTTTTGTGATTGGGCAATGCTGGTGTTGAGACTTTGTGTAGCGTATTGCTGTGCAGCTAAATCTTGTTCTTGTTCAATGCGGATACGTTTCTTTTCTTCCACCATGAGTTTACCAGCAAAGCCTTTTTTACCCAGCTCTTCATATGAGGCTTCTTGCGCGATATAGGTAGGTAAGGTGGTTTGCAGTTTTTGTTGAATTTCTTGGGCTGCTTGTAAGTCTTGTCTGGCTTTTTGCATACTGCTACGCTCGATGGCGAGCATATCTTCTAGGGCACGACGATTGGATAGATAAGCCGATTGAATACGTTGAAATAACTCAGGGTCATCTTTACTTTGTCTGGTAAAAGCTAAACCATTGAGTTCAGCATCAATACGTCGTAATGCTAAGGTGCTGTGTTGTAAGGCGCTTTGAATGGTGTTGCTATCGGCTTGTGAAACATTGGCATCCATCTTAATCAAGAGCTGGTCTTTTTCAACCGCTTGGCCTTCTTTGATAGCAATTTCGCGCACAATGCCAGCTTCCGCAGGTTGCACGATTTTTAAATAACTAACAGGCACCAGTTTACCTTCAGCGACCGACACCACATCCAGTTTGCCAAAGAACGCCCACAGCAATAGCGCAATGAGTAATAGCAAAATGCCACGCAATACCATGCGCGGTAAGGGCGATGGGGTGCTGTGTTGCAAGTGCAATAAGCTTGGGGTGAATTCCAAGGCACGTTGCTCGGGTGGAAGGGTGTTTTTAGTAAAACCTAGCATCATGGTATTTCTGTTTGATGGTACTTAACGGATTAAGTAACAAGACACACGACGCAATCAATGCGTCTGTGTGTCCTGTACGGATTGATAAAACTAACCTAACTTCACGACTTCAGCACTCCAGACACTGGGGTTATTCAGTGTTTGAGCGGTTTGACCAAAGCTTGTAGCATTAATGACGTTTTGTGCGGCCAATAAGCCTACTCCAGTGAGGTTGCCGTTGCGGCCATATTGGTAAGCCAAGTCACCACCAATCGCGGCGGTATCACTGCCAGATTGCAAGTGCGCGGTTAGTCGGGCATCGGTGAGTTGCCAGTTGCTTGCATTTGCGGCATTAGTTTCCACGTCAGCATCAAACTGGCTTACTAGGTTGGCAAAGTTAAAAGTTTCAACTTTGTTGTTGCGTAAGGTATCAGCACCGCCTAAGGTAAAGCCCGTCACCTCTTCTGCAATCACTTGCAGATTCACTACACTTCTATAGCTGCTATCTGCGTACCAGTGTTTGAGGGTGATTTGGTCTGTTGCGCCTAGTTTTATAATCAGATTATTGTCTGATTTATTGAGGCTTAAATCGCTATAGGCAAATTCGCCGCCCAAGCTAATCGTGTCATCAGCACCTGTTGACGATTCAACAATATCTTGACCATCGCCTTTATTGAAGCTAATTACATCGTAACCCGTGCTTGTAGTGATAGTGTCAAAGCCCTTTCCACCAATTAATAGCTCGTTCCAAGTGCTGGCATATATGACATCATCTCCTGCGCCACCATCAAACAGGTTGCTA
>JAKPIR010000405.1 GCA_029549705.1 Pseudomonadota bacterium
AAACAGCGCAGAAAATTTCGGCATTACATTAACCACACCACCGTAATCTGAAATCTGCCTCGAATGCATCCTATCGTAAAGCACTCCGATACTAGCAAACATCGCTCCCGAGACAAATCCGTGAGAGATCATCTGAACAAGAGCTCCCTCAACGCCAAGGGGATTAAAAATAAAAAAGCCCAAAGTAACAAAGCCCATATGTGAAATTGATGAATAGGCCACAAGTTTCTTCATATCGGTTTGTACCAATGCTACAAACCCAATGTAAATTACTGCGATCAGCGACAACGCAATAATCATCGGCGCAAAAGCGTGACTCGCATCTGGGGCGATAGGCAGAGAAAACCTCAAGAAACCGTATGCTCCTAACTTCAACCCAATTGCGGCTAAAACGATTGAACCCCCGGTAGGTGCCTCGACGTGCGCATCAGGCAACCACGTGTGCACAGGAAACATAGGCACTTTGACGGCGAAAGAGACAAGAAACGCCCAAAAAATTAACGTCTGAACATTCATTCCCAACTTAAGATTATGCCAATCGAGAATGTTAAAGCTACCGCCGGACGCCATGAATAAGTAAAGCAACGCGACCAGCATCAGCAGGGAGCCCGCCAATGTGTAAAGAAAAAACTTTAAAGCTGCGTAGACGCGATTCGGGCCACCCCAAACACCAATAATAATAAAAAGCGGAATTAACGACGATTCAAAAAAGACATAGAACAACACACCGTCAAGTGCGCTAAAAATACCATTAATCAAGCCTGACATTATAAGAAATGCCGCCATATATTGAGCGACCTTTTCCCGGATAACTTCCCATCCTGCAACAACAACAATCAACGTAATAAAACTATTCAATAACACAAAAAATACAGATATCCCATCCACGCCAAGGACATAGTTGATATTAAATCTCGGAATCCATGAATAAGACTCTACGAACTGCATCGAGCTAGAGCCTATATCAAAATGCGTGTAGAGAGGAATACTCACAGCCAACCCCCCGACCGCCGAAACGAGTGCAATAAATCTCGCAACCGAAGCGTTACGGTCAGAGCCTGAAGCCAGCGTGAGCATGCCACCGAAAATCGGTAACCAAATCGCAAGGCTGAGGAATGGAATATCCGTCATCTCTACTTTCCGTTCTATGCACCACTTTAAGGTGCGCAAGTACTGATACCAAATTTAAAGGCGTGCAATTACGGGATTTAAAAAACTAAGCTAGATTAAACCAAAAAGTAAGAAGTAAGAAAACCCCAATTATCATTGAAAACGCATACTGATAAATATGGCCACTTTGAAACAATCTTGATAATTGAGCAATTACACCAACCACTTTGGCTGAGCCGTTGACAAACAACCCGTCAATTAAAATTTGATCACCAAATTTCCACAATCCGCGTCCTAGCAAGCGCGCGCCACCTGCAAAGAAAAATTCATTAAATTTATCAAAATAATATTTGCTTTCAAGCAACGTATGCAACGGCTTAAAGGTTCGCTCAATTGAAGCAGGGACCGCAGGCGCTACCAAATAAAAGAACCAAGCTAGCGCTATACCGCCAATAGCGAGGAAAAAGGGCAACGAAGTCAATCCGTGTAGCGCCATAGAATATGAACCATGAAATTCGCTAGCCAGTTCACTCAATGCGTGATGCTCTTGAGAGAAATAGATCAC